>CAJZFF010000285.1 GCA_915069725.1 uncultured Actinomyces sp. | reverse complement strand
GGCCAAACCCATCTACGCCTGGCTCATCGCCGTGTTCGTGGCCGCCACGGCAGTCGCCTACCCTTTCCTACCCCGTCAGTTCACGGTCGTCTCCTCGCTGACGATCGGGATCCCCGCCTTCGTCCTGGCCCTGGCCCCCAGCAACCAGCGTTACCGGGAGGGCTTCCTCGGACGGGTGCTCAGCCTGTGCGTGCCGGCCGGACTCATGGCGGGCACCGTCACGCTGTCCACCTACCTCTGGTTGACGCTCACCCACGCCCCGCGCGCCCAGGTGACCACGGCGACGACCCTGGTTCTCATCACCTGCGGACTGTGGCTGCTCACGCTCACTGCCAGACCATTGACGAGCTGGCGGCTGGGACTGGTGGCCCTCATGGGGACGATCGCGGTCCTCGGCGTTGTCGCCCCACCGGTGCGCGCCTTCTTCCTGCTGGCCTGGCCCACCCCCGGGGTGTGGTGGGTCATCGCACTCATGGCGGGCCTGGCCGTCGGCGGCATCGAGCTGGTCCACCTGGTGCGGCGCCGGATCGTACGCGGCCGCGGCTAAGAGCCCTGCTGTCTCGCCGCCGCTCCTACCGTGCGGCGAGGAGGCGAAGCCATCCGTGCCGGGGGTGGATGCTGATATCGACCGTGAGGAAGCCGGCCTCGCGGGCCAGGCCTGTGAGGCTCCGGACATCAGGCACATTCATGTCCAGACGCTCCGCCCAGCGCCCGGCCGCTTCTCGATCGGCGACCTCGTTGGTAATCACGAGCCGACCGCCAGGACTCAGGACGCGGTGTATCTCCATGAGGCCTGCCTGCAGGTCGGGCCAGAAGTAGGTGGTCTCGAAGGCTGTCGCCACGTTGAAGAATCCATCGCTGAAAGGCAGGTGGTCAACCGAACCCTCCAGGACCCGGAGACGGCCCGCGACAATGGCGGAGCGGTTGAGACGGCGGGTCGTCTCGACCGCCTCGGGGGAGTGATCGACACCGGCCACCTCACGATGAGTCTGCGCAAGAATCCGGGCGATGGCCCTGCCTCCGCCGCAGCCGACGTCGAGCACCTTGTCACGGGGCTGGATCCCCGCTGCCTCCAGTCCCCACCGGTGCAGACGGGCGTGCCCGATGTTCATGCCGCGCAGCAGCAGACGCCCGGTCAGGGAGGAGGGGCGGGCGAACTGGGAGCCGGTCGGCGCGGCTTCCTGCCGGCTCAGGCCAGGACTCCGATGACGGGGTTCCACTCGCGCGGGATGCGCTCAGCGATGTAGCCGGCCTGCTGGAAGGGGTCGTCCTCGAGCAGGGCCAGCGCACCGGCCTCGTCCTCGGCCCGCACGACGATGAGGGCGTCATGGGTGCCCACGTAGGGGCCGGCGGCCAGCAGCCGGCCCTCATCGGCCAGGCGGCCGTTGAAAGCGCGGTGCGAGGGACGGACAGCGGCCATCTCCTCGTCCTTGTCAGTGACGTAGCGGTACTCGACGGCGTAGATCTTGCTCATGGCCTCAGCATAGGGGCGCCGCCCCCGACCGTGGTGAGAACTCGGGAGCGCGGTCATTCTTCCGGTGTCCCGACCATGAGACGCGTCGAACACATGTGCGATGCACGGGAAGTGCGCTCACCCCTTAGACTCGAATCCCGTGAACGACTCTCTCATCATCCGTGGGGCCCGCGAGCACAATCTCAAGGGCGTCGACCTGGACCTGCCGCGCGACACGATGATCGTCTTCACCGGACTGTCGGGCTCGGGCAAGTCCTCCCTGGCCTTCGACACGATCTTCGCCGAGGGGCAGCGCCGCTACGTGGAGTCCCTGTCCTCCTACGCTCGTCAGTTCCTCGGGCAGATGGACAAGCCTGACGTCGAGCTCATCGAGGGCCTGAGCCCGGCGGTGTCCATCGACCAGAAGTCCACCTCGCGCAACCCCCGATCCACGGTGGGCACGGTGACGGAGGTCTATGACTACCTGCGTCTGCTCTACTCCCGGGCGGGCGTCCAGCACTGCCCCGTCTGCGACGCGGTCATCTCCTCCCAGACGCCGCAGCAGATCGTCGACCAGGTGAGCTCTCTGCCCGAGGGCACTCGCTTCCAGGTGCTCGCCCCTGTGGTGCGTGGTCGCAAGGGCGAGTACTCCGAGCTCTTCGGTGAGCTGCGCGGACGCGGTTTCAACCGGGTGCGCGTCGACGGCGCCTCCGAGCGCCTCGACACTCCACCGACGCTCAACAAGCGTCTCAAGCACGACATCGAGGTCATCGTCGACCGCCTCGTCGTACGTGACGGCATTCGTCAGCGCCTCACCGACTCGGTCGAGACGGCGCTGGGGCTGGCGGAGGGGCTGGTCATCATCGAGCAGGTCGACCTGCCCGAGGACGACCCCGACCGGGAGCGGCGCTACTCCGAGAAGCGCGCCTGCCCGAACGAGCACCCCCTGGCCCTGGACGAGATGGAGCCGCGCACCTTCTCCTTCAACGCCCCCTACGGCGCCTGCCCCGCCTGCACCGGAATCGGCACCCGGCTCGAAGTGGACCCCGAGCTCGTCGTCCCCGACGAGGAGCTCACCCTGGCCGAGGGGGCCGTTGCCCCCTGGTCGAGCCACCAGAAGTACTTCACCCGCCAGCTCGAGGCCCTGGGCAAGGAGCTCTCATTCGACGTCGACACCCCCTGGCGCGCCCTGCCTGCGCGGGCTCGGGAGGCGATCCTGCGCGGTAAGGACTACGAGGTCAAGGTCACCTACCGCAACCGTTGGGGGCGCGAACGCATCTACTCCACCGGCTTTGAAGGGGTTCTCGACTACGTCATGCGCAAGCACGACGAGACCGAGTCCGACTGGTCCCGCGAGCGCTACCAGGCCTACATGCGTGAGATCCCATGTCCCGTCTGTGCCGGGGCCCGGCTCAAGCCCGAGGTACTGGCCGTGCGCGTGGGCGAGCTGTCCATCGCTCAGCTGTGCGAGCTGCCGATCAACGAGGCCCGAGACTTCCTGGCCGATCTCAACCTCACCGGCCAGGCCGCTCAGATCGCCGGCAGCGTCCTGACCGAGATCAACGCGCGCCTCGGCTTCCTCGTGGACGTGGGCCTGGACTACCTCAGCATGGCCCGCGGTGCGGCCACGCTCTCCGGAGGCGAGGCCCAACGCATCCGCCTGGCCACCCAGATCGGTTCAGGCCTGGTGGGGGTCCTTTACGTCCTGGACGAGCCCAGTATCGGCCTGCACCAGCGCGACAACACCCGACTCATCGAGACCCTCCAGCGACTGCGGGACCTGGGCAACACGCTCATCGTCGTCGAGCACGACGAGGAGACCATTCGAGCCGCCGATTGGGTCGTGGATATCGGCCCGGGCGCGGGGGAGAAGGGCGGCGAGATCGTCTACTGCGGGGACGTGAGCGGACTGCTCGACGCCCCGGCCTCGGTCACCGGCGACTACCTCGCCGGCCGGCGCGCCATCGAACTCCCCGCCGCCCGTCGTAAGCCGGTCAGGGGCCGGGCGGTGACGGTCGTGGGCGCGCGTGAGAACAATCTCAAGGACGTCACCGCCACCTTTCCTCTCGGTGTACTCACCGCCGTCACCGGGGTCTCCGGCTCGGGCAAGTCTTCCCTGGTCAATGCCGTCCTCTACCAGGTGCTGGCCAACCGGCTCAACGGGGCCCGGGGCGTGCCGGGGCGTCATAAGACGGTGCGCGGTCTGGACAACCTCGATAAGGTCGTCCACGTCGACCAGTCGCCCATCGGACGCACGCCGCGCTCCAACCCCGCGACCTACACGGGCGTGTGGGACCACATCCGCAAGATCTTCGCCGCCGTGCCCGAGTCCAAGGCGCGCGGCTA
>CAJZFF010000284.1 GCA_915069725.1 uncultured Actinomyces sp. | reverse complement strand
GGGACAGTCGACGCCGTCGGGGACCGGATTCCTGTCCCCGCACGCGTGACATGTCCCCACCCGGAAGAGAAAGTCCCCGACCGCGCGGAGTGGCCCCGCCGGAGAACACCACCCCCTTTGACACCGCCCCTCCCCCACCGAGCTCGCCGCCCCGTAGACGTCAAACCGGCTCATCCCTAGACTTTCTGCATGCCAGATCATGAGTATTCGGTGCGCGTGGAGTGGACGGGCAACCTGGGGACAGGCACATCTGGATACCGCGACTACTCGCGCGACCACGATGTCCGGGGAACCACCGCCGACCTGCCGGTGATCCACGGATCGGCAGATCCAGCATTCCGAGGGGACGCTCACAGGTGGAACCCGGAACAGCTCCTGCTCGCCTCGCTCTCACAGTGCCACATGCTGTGGTACCTCCACTTCGCGGCAGACGCGGGCCTCACCGTCACTGCCTACTCAGACGCCCCTACTGGCATCATGGTCGAGCACCCGGGCGGTACCGGGGAGTTCACATCAGTCACCCTTCGTCCCGCAGTGACCATCGCTCCCGGCAACGATCCTGAAAGCGCAGCCACGCTGCACGATCGAGCCGCCGAGTACTGCTTCATTGCCCGATCGGTGAGCTTCCCAGTTCACCACCAAGTCAGCATCACGACCGAGCAATAGAGACGAGGCCCTTCGCATCCCTGTTCTTCACCTGCGCCTTTCGGGGCGGCGTCGGCCGATGCCGTCGGGAACAGGGCCGCACGGCCGGGGACATTTCTGCGCGGCCGGGTGCGTGTCCTTCCGAACGGGGACACTCGACGCCGTCGGGGACAGGATTCCCGTCCCCGCACGCGTGACATGGCCCCACCCGGAAGAGAAAGTCCCCGACCGCGCGGAGTGGCCCCGCCAGGGGTCAGGACAGGACGGCCTGCAGGTTCACCTGGGCGCTGCCCAGAATGGCGGCCGGGTCGCCTCCGGCCAGCCCGGGCAGCTCGTTGTCGAAGGTGGCGATGACGTCCGAGGTGCCCGAGGCGGAGGGCACGGGCTGGGAGTACTCGACGCCGGCCAGGAAGGCCGCCTGGTCGGCATGCTTGCCCTTCCAGGTCTCACCGGCGGACTTGCCCGCGGGGACCGTGCCCGCCGCGCCGGCCAGAGCCACCTGCCGCTCGGCGGCGGTGAGGTACTCCACGAGCTTGATGGCATCGGTCTTGTGCTTGGAGGCCTCCACGACTCCGTAGAAGGTGGGGAACTGCAGGGTCCCCTTGCCGCCGCTGCC
This sequence comes from uncultured Actinomyces sp., assembly GCA_915069725.1. Lineage (GTDB taxonomy): Bacteria > Actinomycetota > Actinomycetes > Actinomycetales > Actinomycetaceae > Actinomyces. Next base: position 2,570 of record CAJZFF010000284.1, on the reverse strand, counting down.
GGCCGGCAGCTCGACCACCTTGTAGGAGATACCCGAGTAGGTGTCCGCCAGAGTCTTGGCCAGGGCCTCGGTCTCGATCACCATGGCGGCCTGCCCCTGGCCGAAGGCGTCGGCGGCGGACCCGGCGGGCAGGTCGGCGCCCCAGCCGGCCGACCCGGAGGACAGGAGCGTCTTGACCTGGGTCAGGCCCGCCACCGAGCCCTCGGAGGAGGCCGTGGCCTTCGTGCCGTCGGCGCTGGTCAGTCCCCCACCGCCCTGGACGAGGAAGGCGCCCACGCGCGCGTAGGAGGCATCCAGGGTCAGGCCGACGACGCCACCGGAGGTGAGCTTGGCGGCCACCTGGTCCAGCTGCTCCCAGGTGGTCGGGTAGTCCGACTCGCTCAGGCCCGCGGCCGACCACAGTGAGGTGTTGACGTACAGGGCGAGCGTGGAGACGTCCCGGGGCGCCGCGGCGATCTTGTCCTGCCGGGTGGCGCTGGTCAGCAGCGCGGGGTTCGCGTCCTTGACGGCGGCCGCCCCCTTGTCCCAGGAGTGCAGGGCGCCGGCGTAGCTGGACAGCTGGGCCGGGTTGAGGACGACGACGTCGATGCTCGGCTCGGCCGTGATCCCGCGGGCCAGCTCCTGGGAGACGTCGGAGACGGGCTTGATGTCCACCTCCACCTTGGTCTCCTTGGTGAATGCCTCCACCGCCTTGGACAGCGCCTCCGCGGCGGCCTCGCCCGCGTCGGGGACGATGAGCGCCATCTTGCCCTCCTCGGTGGCCTCGTCCTTCGACTTCGACGAGCAGGCGGCGAGGGTGGCCGCGGCGGCCAGCCCCAGAGAGGTCAGGGCGAACGTCCTGCGGGTGAGCATCATGTGTTCTCCTAGAGGGAATCCCGGAGTGCCCGGGAGCGGGATGAGCCCGGGGCCGCGACGGCGCCTGTGGGCTCGCGATGTGCGACGTCGGGCGGGGACGGCGGGAGGGCACTGTGGGCCCCGCGTCGCCAGGAGGAAGCGTAGGCCATGTGGGCGGCGAGCTCGGATTCGAGCCCGCCCCCGCCCTCACCTCACAGGAGATCGCGCAGGGCCAGCACGACGACGCCGGTGGCCAGGGCGTCCACAAGGAACCAGCTGGCCAGCCACAGTCCGGCGGGAACCCGGGTCAGGTGGGCCAGGGTGCGGTGGTCCTGCTGCGGGTCACGTGAGGCGGCGACGTCGCGCAGGGAGTCCCAGGCCCCGACGAGGAGGGCCAGCCCGACCCCGGCGACGACGCCGTCGCGCCACTGCCCGCCCCACCACCACAGGGCCCCGGTCAAGGCGGCCACGAGCAGGACCAGCACGACCGTGCGCACGGAGCGGGACATGACCAGCAGGACCGCCAGGAGGACCAGCCCCAGCAGCAGGACCGCGCTCGCCCAGCCCTTGAGGGCCAGGAGCACGACGACGGCCCCCAGGACGGCGGGGGCTGGGTAGCCGGCCCAGGAGGTGGCCACCCGGCCGGGGCCGGTGGGCTTGCCGGCGGTGACGGCGTGCCCGGACAGGTCCCGACTCACCACGAATCCGAGGAAGCGCCGTCCCACCATGAGGCCGACGGCGGCGTGCCCGGCCTCGTGGACGATCGTCACCAGGGTGCGTCCCCAGCGGCGGGCCGGTGCCCAGGCCAGGACGATGAGAAGGATCGCCAGCGCCGGCCACAGCACGCCGGGATCCAGGCCGACGACGCTCGAGGCGCGGGCCAGCAGGTCGTTCCAGGTGTCAGTCCAGCTCAGGTTCACGAGCGGAAGTCTGCCAGGCCCGCCTGTGTGCACGGCAGGCCGTGGCTCACGCTGTCAGCCGACCGCGCTGTGACGAAGCGAACCGGGGGCCTCGGCGCCCTCCAGGGGCTCGGTGGCGTGGGGCTGAGGGATGCTCGGAACCTCGTGGGCGGGCTGGCGCGCCCCCACCGCCCGCAGCACGAAGGCGTCCAGGCTCTCCAGGTAGGCCCGGCGCTGCTCCGGATCCGTGGGGGTCGGGCGCCCACCCATGACGGTGGCGTGGATGAGGGGGATGACCTGCTCGGGCTCCTGGGCGGGGATGAGCCCCTGGTCCATGGCGTCGGTGAGGATCGAGGAGAGCATCTGGGCCACGAGCGCCCCGTGGGCCTTGAGGCGGCCGGCGGTCCCGCGCGAGACCGCCCCGGACAGGGGCCCCGAGGTCGGGAAGTGGAAGTGCCGGGCGATGAGGGCCTGCTGGCGCACATAGATGCGCAGGCGGTCGATCGGGTCCTGGGTGCCGGCCAGCGCCCGGGAGAGCTCCTCGGCGTAGCGGCCGGCCTCGTGCTCCATGAAGGCCAGGAGGAGGTCCTCCTTGTCCGCGAAGTGGTTGTAGACGGCCGTGCGCCCCACGCCCGCGTGGTTGGCGACGTCGGACAGGGTGATCTTGTCGAAGCTGCGCTGGCTCATGAGCTCGGACAGCGCCTGGAACAGGGCGGTGCGCGTGCGCTCTCGATGCTCGGCCAGTGAGGAACCCAGGATCTTCGGCATGAGGCAACCCTAACTTACGAGATGACGCGAATGATAGAAGTGTCAGGAAACCAGTGGGGAGATCACGAG
>CAJZFF010000283.1 GCA_915069725.1 uncultured Actinomyces sp. | reverse complement strand
GCGATCCGGTTCTGGCGGCGGGCCTGCTCGTCGTCGTGCCGCCCGTGTGGGCCATGATGAGCTGGTACCTGCCCATCTCCGTGCCCGCCTACCGGGCGGAGTCGGCGGCCCACGCCCGGCTCAACGGGGCGGTGACCGAGACTGTGGAGAATGCCGAGACTGTCGATGCCCTGGGCATCGGGCGGCGCCGTGAGGCCGTCATCGCGGACCGCGTTGCGCAGGCGTGGGGCCTGGAGCGGTACACGGCCGGTCTGCGGCTGCGCCTGTTCCTCGTCCTGGATGTCGCCTGGCGCTCGCCCGTCGTCGTCATCCTGATCTGGGGCGGCTTCCTGGCCGCCCGCGGCCACGCGACTCTGGGGGCCATCACCACTGTGTCCCTGTACGCCATGGAGCTGCGCAAACCCATCGCCCAGCTCATGTTCTGGATCGACCTCGTCCAGGTCTCGCAGGCCTCGCTCACCCGCATCCTGGGGGTCGAAGAGGTTCGGGACGATCGCACGCCCACCGGCGCCGTCCCCGATGGGACCCGTATGGCGCTGCGCGGGGTCCGATTCTCCTACCGTCAGGGCGTCGAGGTGCTCCACGGCATCGACCTGGATCTCGTGCCGGGCGAGCGGCTCGCCGTCGTCGGCCCCTCGGGATCGGGCAAGTCGACGCTGGGACGCATGCTGGCGGGCATCAATCCGCCCACCTCCGGCTCGGTGACGGTGGGCGGGGTGCCGCTGACAGACCTGACCGAGGCCGAGCTGCGCCGCCACGTCGCCCTGGTGACCCAGGAGCATCACGTGTTCGTGGGCACGATCGCGGATAACGTGCGCCTGGGGCGCCCCGACGCCGATGACGCCACGATCCGACGCGCCATCGAGGCCATCGGAGCGGACGCCTGGGTGGACGGGCTCAAGGACGGAATGCACACGATGGTGGGCTCGGGACATCTGACACTCACCCCGGCCCAGTCCCAGGAGGTGGCCCTGGCCCGCCTGGTGCTGCTGGATCCGCACACCCTCATCCTGGACGAGGCGACCTCCCTGCTCGATCCGCGCGCCGCGCGCACGCTGGAGCGGACACTGTTGACCGCGCTGGCGGGGCGCACGGTCATCGAGGTGGCGCATCGCCTCTACACGGCCCAGGACGCCGATCGCGTGGCCGTCGTCATGGACGGGCGGATCGTGGAGCTGGGCACCCACGACGAGCTCGTGGCCCTCGGCGGGGAGTACGCGCGCCTCTGGCAGGCCTGGAACCAGGAGTAGCCGGGAGGCGGTGCGGTGGGGAGGCCGGTGGGTCGGCCATGCCGACGCCGGGCGCCGGGCCGGTCCGCGCCGTCGGCACGGTCCGGACCGCGATGCCGATCAGGCCGACGATGGAGGCCCTTCACAGATCGCCGGTGGCGAAAGCCGGCCCTTATCACCCAAACCTACAAACCCGCTCGGGCCTGCGTTGTTCCACGAGGGCGCAGGCTGTGAGATTCTTAGGGCGGCGAGTCGTCCCACTGTCGCGATCCCGCCGCCTCGCAGTCAGCTGACTGCGTCCAACGCCGTGCCTCACACAAGAAGGTTCGTTCATGCCCAACAACCAGCCACCTCCCCCGCCGTCGCAGGCGACGCCGTCGGCCTCCACCACGCCTCCTCGCAGGGCTGCCGGCAGCGCCCAGCCCACGCTCGGGGAGCTCATCGCCCGCATCTCGGAGAACATCTCCGCGCTGGTGCGCGGCGAGATCGACCTGGCCAAGGCCAAGGGCCAGCGCATGGCCAAGGAGATGGGGCTGGGGGCCGGGCTGCTCGCCGCCGCCGGGGTGCTGGCCCTGTTCATCTTCGGGCTGGTGCTGGGAGCCCTGACGACCGGGCTCTCCCACGTCATGCCACTGTGGGCCGCCTTCCTCGTGGTGGCACTGATCCTCACCCTCATCGCCGTGCCGATGGCCCTCATCGGCATCAAGCGGCTCAAGGCCGCCAAGGCCGACACGCCGACGCCGCAGGAGGGGCTGAAGGAGTCCGTCAACACCGTCAAGGGGGCCGTGACCTCCGGCCTGAAGAGGGGGAACGCCCGGTGAGCACCAACACCGCACCCACGTCTGCCCCCGCTGCGCAGGCCGCGCCGTCGGCTGATGCCGTTCTGTCCGACATGGCGGCCCGACGCCTGGCACTGGCCGCCGACGTCGACGAGCTCGCCGCGCGCCTGGCTCCGAACAACCTGGCCAAGGTCGCCAAGCTCAAGGCCCGCGAGAAGGTCCAGGAGCTGCGCAGCCAGGCCGTCAGCAAGGCCGAGGAGACGGTCGGGCAAGTCAAGAACCGCCTGGCCTCCCTGGCCGGCGGCGGCACCGACCCCGAGGGCGGAGTCGACACCTACGACCCCAGCACGCGGACCCTCGGCCAGCGTGTCTCCCGGCTGTTCGACGACGCCCGCGACGGCGACCCCGCCTCCCTGGGGATCGTCACGGTTGCGGGGCTGGCCCTGGCGGGCCTGAGCGTGACGGCGACCGTCGCCGCGGTCAAGGTTTTCCGCGCTCGGGCGGGCCGGGCATGACCAACGGTCAGCAGGCCGGTGGCAACTCCGGCGCGTCTGATGGCGCCGGGGAGGCCGGCTCCGAGTCGCTGAGCCCCGAGCAGATCGAGGAGCGGCTGCGCGCCCAGCGCGTGGCCCTGGCGGCGAGCGTCGATGAGTTCGCCTCCCGGGTCGACCCGCGCACGCAGGCGAAGGAGGCCGGGGAGCATCTGCGCGAGCAGGCGAGCGCCAAGGCCGAGCATTTGCGTGAGCAGGCCGTGTCCGGGGCCGACCGTTTGCGTGAGCAGGCGGAGGCCGGCGCCCGCCGACTGCGCGAGGGGGCCCGCCGCTGGGCCGAGCAGGCGGAGGAGACCTGGGAGCGTGCCAAGCAGGGCGACTCCGAGGCGTCCTCCAAACTCGCCAAGGCGGCCGCCGTCGCCGGGGGCGTGGTGACCGCCGGCATCGTCCTGACCCGCCTCGCCCGCCGCTGACGCCAGCGCCACACACCGAGGACACGCAGCCTCTCCCCATCAACCACACCACCCACCCGTCGAGGACGCACCATCAGGCCAGCGGACTGTACCCCCAGGAGCAGCCCTTAGCCCGTACGGTGCGTCCTCGTGTCACACCGGCGCCCCGCCGTACTCCAGCACCAGGAGCCAGCCGGCCCGCATCGGGAACTGCGATGTCCGCCGGGAACGTACTTCTCCTCCAGATGACTGCGGTCAAACCTCAGTGACCTGGAGGAAAACGCAGTCCTCGATCACAAAGTACGTCCCCGACACCGAGCGCAGCCCCCACCCCAAACACCTCCCCACCAGCCGAGGACCCACACCCCTCGAACGGGCCGAGCAACAGGCTCGGCACGCCGAGGACGCACCATCAGGCCCGCGGACTGCACCCCCAGGAGCAGCCCTCAGCCCGTGCAGCGCATCCTCGAGGTTCAGCCAGCCAGGGCCACCTCACGCACACCCACGCGTCCGTCGGGGCCACCACCCCGCACATGTCAGGTCCCCCTGCTGTCCGGCCCTCCGCGTACGCCCCCGGCGAAGTACCGACCCTACGCACCAGGCGGCCTCCCTTCCCGTTCCCAGGAGTCTCCGAGTCAGCAGCCCCGCAACCTCGAGAATCCCCGCCTCTCTGGAGGAACGTCGGGCCGATATTGGGCAGCGTCCGCAGGCTCACAGAGGGCCTACCGAAGACCCTCTGGGCAATCCCTATGGGACTCTTGGACCCCACGTCCAACATGTGGGGTGTGCGTCACCACGACTCTCCCCCAGTGTCCGAATGGTGCTCGTGACCGTTGACGTTGTACGGTTGCCCCACGACATATTTGACCAGGAAGAGCGCGCCCACGT
>CAJZFF010000282.1 GCA_915069725.1 uncultured Actinomyces sp. | reverse complement strand
TGAACTCGCCCGCCGGACGTCGCCGCCCGGACCGGGCACCGTCGAAAACGGGAAACTCACGGCCCCGGGGACCGGATTTGATACGCCATCGGGCTGCGTGTTCTACCGGCTCACCGACTCCGATGTGGGCTCCTGGGCGCAGGCCAGCGGAGACCGGAACCCCATCCATCTCATGCCCGGAAGAGCGGCTGCGGCGGGGCTGTCGGTAGGCCCCGGCGAGGTCGTCGCTCACGGCCTGCTACTCGGAGCGATCAGTCTCGCCCTGGTCCAGCCTTCGCCTTCACGGCAGAATGGCCTCGTATTCATTGGTTCTGCTGATGTCCCGGCCTCCGAGTGTGGCGCGGAGGAGTCGTGGGCGACGCTCGCCGTCGATCCCGTCAGTGGAGACATCGCTCAGGGTCGGCGTCCCGTCCTGCGACGCCAGTGATCCCATCCATCCCCGTCAACGCCACGTGAAGATGGTGTGGAATCCAGCCAACGTCCTATCAATACATGAAGGAACAGTGATCGCTTACTGGAGAGAATTCTGACGGAGATTCATTACTACCTTGAAGGAAGTGACACGAGGACGTGAAAATGAATTATCGACCCCCACTCAATCATCGGTAGATGGGGATGATAACGTGACAAAGGTGGGTATTCAGGATGTCAAACTGATGTATGTCAGGTGACATGAAGTCAGTGCCTGAATTGTTTTCCTGCACGGAAGTGGATCTCCAAGATCCGCTCAGTACCAACGAAAACTGGAGGGGGTGCCTAATGTTTCCAAGGTTGCCTGATGCTGTGGGTCACTGTGGTGGAGTGCTGAGGCTCCGACCGAGTGTGATAAAAAAGAAGTGGAGTCGTGCTTGTATGAAAGCCAAAGGCGATCAACAAGTTCGTGCTCGAGGGTTCGCGACCTGCCACAGGTCGGTGCTGAGAGGAGTCGATAAAGGTGATTACCGCAGAGCGGACGATGGTGGAGCCGACGGCCTGCGCCGAGGATGTCGAGATGACGTGGACTCAGAGCGATCAGGAAGCCGTTGAGGCCACCTACGGCCAAGAGCTGGCCGGGGTTGCGGGATCTCCCGAGGATGGTCTGAAGCCGACCGGTGGCTGTGGACAGAGCGACTCCTCGGAGCAGAAGGGCTTCCGTCGGCTCGACGAGATCGAGATGGATGCCTGGCGCTCCTTCCTGGCGGCCTCCACCTCCGTCACCGCCCGTCTCAACCGTGAGCTCGAGGCAGGGTGCGGCATCTCCATGCACGAGTACGAGATCCTGGTGCGCCTGTCCGAGGCTCCCGACCAGACTCTGCGCATGTCCACTCTGGCCGAGCACGTCTCGCACTCCCGCTCACGGCTGACCCACACGGTCCGGCGCCTGGAGAACGTGGGGTACGTCGAGCGCAGCTCCTGCGACTCCGACCGTCGCGGCGTCAACTGCACGCTGACACCGCAGGGCCTCAGCTTCCTGCGCGAGGCGGCTCCGGTACACCTCGACGGCGTACGCCGCCATGTCGTCGACCGTCTCAGTCGTGAGCAGCAGGTCGCCTTGGCCGAGCTCATGAGGGTCATCGCCCAGGCCCCGGACTCCTCCTGCGGGCTCTCGGCGGCCTCGGCCTCCTGAGGCTCCCGCGCGCCGACTGTGCGATCAGTGGGCGTCGTCAGCCGGTCTCGTCACCGGTGGCGGCGCCCACAAGTCTGTCCAGACCACGTCCAGGTCCGCCAGAAGGCGGCGCAGCAACGGCAGGGAGATGCCGACGACTCCGTGAGGGTCGCCGTCGATCCCCTCGATGAAGGCGCCGCCCAGGCCGTCAATGGTGAAGGCTCCGGCGCACCACAGTGGTTCCCCGCTGGCGACGTAGGCCTCGATCTCGGCCTGGGACGGGGAGCCGAAACGGATGGTGGCCGAGCTGACCCCCTCGGCGATGGCGCCGTCCGCGGTGCGCACCAGGAAGTGTCCGGTGTGCAGGGTGCCGGTGCCCCCGCTCATCATTTGCCAGCGCTCACGTGCCTGGGCGGCGTCAGCGGGCTTGCCGACGACCTGGCCGGAGATCTCCAGCATGGAGTCGCAGCCCACGACCACCTCGGCCTCCTGCGGGTCGGTGGAGGCCGCAACGTCGAGGGCCTTGGCCCGAGCCAGGGCCTGGACCTGCTCGGCGGCGGTCGGGGCCGCTAGACCGGCCTCGCGGCGCCGTCGGATCAGCTCGCCGAGCACGGCCTCCTCGTCGACATCGGAGACCCGCACCAACGGCTCGACCCCTGCGGCTCGCAGGGTGGCCAAGCGGCCGGATGACTTCGAGGCCAGGAGAATCACGTCGCCAGACTATACGGGCCGGTAGTCTCGGATCATGATCTCAGGCGGCAGCCCCTTCTCGCGTCTCGACACCGTTCCCGTCACCGGATCCACCCAGGACGACCTGCGCGCAGCCCTCACGGGACCTGAGCGCGCGTCCTGGCCGCACCTGTCGGCACTGCGAGCGCTTGCTCAGACCGCCGGCAGAGGGAGGTCCGGGCGCGCCTGGGTCACCCCCGACGACGGAGGCGCCCTCCTGGTCTCCGTGGTGCTCAGGCCCCTCGTCCCCGCCCAGTGCCTGGGCTGGCTGCCGCTGCTGGGCGGCCTGGCAGTCCGTGACGCCCTGGCCCCTCTCGTCGAGGACCTGCCCTGGCGCGTGGGAACCAAGTGGCCCAACGACGTCGTCGCCCTGCCCGATGACCCGGCGGTCGTGCCCGCAGTGCCCGGCTGGGCCGGCACGCGCAAGATCGCCGGCGTCCTCAGTGAGCTCGTCATGCCCGAAGCCGCCGCAGGGGGCGCCGCCGGCGTCCTCGCTGCCGACACGGTTCCAGCCGACCGCGATGAGGCACCCATGGTCATCCTCGGAATCGGCGTCAACATCGGGCAGAGGGCTGAGGAGCTGCCGGTGCCCTGGGCCGGCTCCCTGCGCACGCTCGGCGCGGTCGGTACAGGAAACGGACCCGAGTCGGAAGACGTGGCGGAGAGCGTTCTTACGGCGATCGGCCACCAGCTGGCCCGGCTCGTCGGGCAGTGGGAGGAGGTCGGCGGGAATGTCGACGCCGCGGGCGGCGCGCTCGGGCGCCGGCTGCGCGAGGCGCTGACCACCCTGGGCAAGCAGGTCAGTGTCCAGGCTCCTGACGGTGAGCTCGGCGGGCTGGCTATTGACGTCACCCCCGCCCTCGTACTGCGCACCCAGGCCGGTGACACCGAGGTTCGCGCCGGCGATGTGACCCTCGTGCGAATGGAGGGCTGAGGGGGTCGTGAGAATCATGAACTCGTTGCTGGTGAATGCGGTCTGTTACCCAATGGGCATGAGCGTGTGATCTGCGCTACTGTGGCAGGGTGACACTAGACAGCCAAGCGAGCGAGGGGCGCGCACCGGACTCCCAGGAGGGCGGCGCCCAGCAGAAGGCTCAAGAGGGTGCCCGTCGTGGCGAGGGGGAGGGCGCCGCTGGGATGGACCCTGCAGAGCGGACCACCCTGACGGGGCATGAGTACCTGCTGCTGGGGACGCCCCCCAGCCTCACTCTGACCGAGGTGGCTCAGCGGGCCGGAACCAGTGTGGAGGTGGCGCAGAAGTTCTGGCGTGCCATGGGCTTCGCTGACGTCAAGCCCGATGCGGTCCACTTCACTGAGCAGGATGTCGCCGCGCTTCAAGACACCGTGGCGCTGCTCGACGAGACCAGCGACTCCGCTCTGGCCTGGGCCAGCGTGCTTGAGCTTCTGCGAGCGCAGTCCTACACGATGGACCGCCTGGTCCTGTGGGAGCTGGAGACCTTCGTCACCGACCTCAGCGAGCGCCTCGGTCTGGACGACACCTCGGCGAGGCTGGTCGCTCTGGACCGTATCGACGGG
>CAJZFF010000281.1 GCA_915069725.1 uncultured Actinomyces sp. | reverse complement strand
CCGCCACCATTCGCGCGCGTCGGGCCCCGAGCAAGCCGAGGCGGGCCAGGGTATAGACGACCAGCGGCGCCCCGGCGATGGAATCCGTCGAGAGCGTTCCCACCAGGAGGTAGACGGCCGGCGCGGCGATCCCCCACTGTCGTTGGTCGACGCTCATGCTCAGGCCGGCGACGGTCACGGCCGCGATCAGCCAGATCACGGCGGCCGTCCCCGCCCGCCCCACGAGCAGGGCCAGCAGGAGGCAGCCGCACAGCAGCACGCCTTTGTCGACCAGAACCTTCACCCCTCGATTATCGGTCGATGGCCGATGAGCGTGGGCCCGGCATGCCGTCGGCGGGACTCGTTGCGGCTTCTCATGACAGAAGTCATGGGGCCCGGCGGCAGTCATGACAGCAGGCACTTCTGGCCGCCCCCGCGCCCCGGGACCATGGATGTCATGAGCCGGGGACCACCGGCGCAACGGAGGCAGCGGAGGAAGGAGCCGAGATGGACGTCAAGGATGAGAACCACGATGCGGGCCTGGCGGTGGAGGTCGACTCCCTGGTCAAGCGCTACGGGGAGCTGGTCGCGGTTGATGGCCTGTCTCTGACGATCCCGCGCGGTCAGGTGCTGGGGCTGCTCGGCCCCAACGGCTCGGGCAAGACGACGACGATCAGCTGCATCCTGCAGCTGCTCACCTACGACAAGGGCTCGATCCGCGTCTTCGGTGAACCGATGACGCCCACCTCCTACGGCCTCAAGCGTCGCATCGGCGTGGTGCCTCAGGATGTCGCCGTCTTCGATGAGCTCACGGTGGCGGAGAACGTCAATGCCTTCTGCGCCCTCTACGTGCGTGACCGCGCCGAGAGGCGCCGCCTGGTGGCCGAGGCGATCGCCTTCGTCGGCCTGGAGAAGTTCGTGAGGTTCAAGCCCAAGAAGCTCTCCGGCGGCCTGCTGCGACGCCTCAACATCGCCTGCGGCATTGCCCACGGCCCCGACCTCATTGTCCTCGATGAGCCCACGGTCGCCGTCGACCCGCAGAGCCGGGGCGCCATCCTCGACGGCATCAAGCGTCTCAACGAGCGCGGTGCCACCGTCATCTACACGAGCCACTACATGGAGGAGGTGGAGCAGCTGTGCGACCGGATCGTCATCATGGACCGCGGCCGTCAGGTGGCCTCCGGCACCTCCGACGAGCTCAAGGCCATGATCGGCACCGGTGAGCGCATCCGGGTGGAGGTCGTCGACCCCGCCCCGCTGGGCGAGGAGGCCCTGGAGGGCCTGCGCCGCCTGGAGCACGTGCGCACGGCCGCCTACCAGGACGGTGAGGTGCTCATCGAGTGCTCCCCCGGGGCTCACAACCTCACCGATGTCATGAGGGCACTGGATGCCGCGGGGGCGACCTGCGGCCGAGTGACCTCCGAACCCCCGACCCTCAACGACGTCTTCCTGGAGATCACCGGGCGGGCCCTGCGAGACGAGGCGGCCTGAGATGCTGACCGTCTTCCTGTATCAAGTACTCAGGCTCCTGCGAGACCGGGTCCTGCTCGTGTGGACGCTCGGCTTCCCCATCGTCCTGTCCCTCATCTTCATGGCGATGTTCTCCAACCTGGACAAGGTCTACGAGGCCACCCCCATGAGCTTCGGCGTCGTCCAGAACGAGGCCTACCGGACCGCTCCGGGGCTGGACGCCGTCGTGGAGCGCATCTCCGCCGACGACGCCGATCATCACCTCATCACGAAGGTCACCCACTCCACGGTCGCGCAGGCCGAGACCGCCGCGAAGCGGGGAGAGACCAACGGGTACCTCGCCGTCGAGGGCAGCGAGCCCGTGCTGCACGTGACTCAGCAGGGCAACGAGGCCGAGACGACTCGAGTGCTGCGAGTGGTCATGGACTCCTACACCCAGAGGCGGGCCGAGTACGTGGCCCTGGCCAAGGCGGGGGCGGCTCCTGAGAAGCTGGCCGCGCTGGAGACCGACCAGGCCTTCACCCACTCGATCTCGGTGACGCCCTCCCCGGTCAAGCCGCAGACCCACTACTACTTCGCGCTGCTGGCCTTCGCCTGCGGTATGGGGACGACCGTGGCAATGGTGGCCGTGAAGGGAATCATGGCCGTCTCACCGGTGGGCGCGCGCCAGACCCTGGCGGGCCTGCCCCGCTGGAAGGTCCTGACGGCCACGCTCGCGGCCTCCTGGGTGTGCGTGTTCGTCTGCCTGCTCGTCGCCTTCACCTTCATGGCCTTGGTCGTGGGCGTGGACTTCGGGCCCCATGTGCTGCTGTGCCTCGTGGCGATCGGGGTCTGCAGCCTCATGGCGAGCGCAGCGGGTGCCGCCCTGGGGACGCTGGCCCGCCTGGAGATCGGGATGATCTCCGGATTCACCTCCCTGCTGTCCTTGTTCACCGGCCTGTACGGGCCCGCATCCCAGTCCCTGGCCAGCTCCATCGAGCAGCACGCACCGCTGCTGGCGCAGGCCAATCCCCTGTGGCAGACGGCCCGCTGCTTCTACGGGCTCCTGTACTACGACTCCCTGGCGCCCTTCGCCCGCAGCTGCGCGGTCCTGCTGGGCATGACGTGCCTGTTCCTGACTATCGCCCTGATCCGCGCCAGGAGGATGACCCATGAGCACCTTTAAGACGTGTGTGAGGGTTGTGGCCGCTCACCGGCTGTACATCCTCATCTACCTGGTGGTGCTGAGCCTGTTCGGTCTGTTCACCGGAATGGCCAAGTCCGAGGACAGCTCTAATGAGGTCACGGCCGCTACGGCGAGTGTGGCCGTCATCGACCGCGACGGCTCCACGATCTCCCGCGGGGTCAAGGGCTATGTCGAGTCCGTCGGCGAGGCTCAGCCGCTTGAGGACTCCAGGCAGGCCCTCCAGGACGCCACCGCGCAGAACCGCATCAGCTACATCCTCATCATTCCTGCCGGTTACGGGCAGAGGCTGCAGCAGGCGGCTCGCGAGGGCACCGAGCCGCCCCGCATGGACACGGTCATCGGGTACGAGTCGGCGTCCGGCGCGCTTATGAATGTGCGCACCGACTCCTACGTGGGGCAGGTCAGCGACTACCTGTCGACCACCACGGACGACCCGGCCCGGGCCGTGGCACTTGCCAAGGAGACGATGAACCACTCCGCCCCCGCGAAACGGATCACCCCGGACGCCACGCCTCTGTCCCACAGCTTCGTCACCTACGCCAGGTTCTCCTTCTACCCGCTCATGGCCTTCGCGGTCGTCACGATCTCCACGCTGATGGCGGCGCTGGGGCGCCGGGCGGTGCGCGCACGCCTCGAGGCCACCCCGGTCAGCGGCACTTCCCGCAGCCTTGGGCTGCTGGGCGCGTGCCTCGTGGTGGGGCTCGCCGGGTGGCTGTGGGTCTTCGGGCTGGGAGTGGCGGTCTTCGGCCTGGGCAGCGTGGCGACATCGGCTCCGCTTCTGGGGGTGGTCGCTGCGGCCGTGGGCAGCTACACACTCGTGGCGGTCTCGATCGGATTCCTCATGGGGCAGATCGGTCTGGGGCAGCACGCGGCCAACGCGGTCGCCAACATCGGCGGCATGGCCCTGTCCTTCCTGGGCGGTGCGTGGGTGCCCATCGAGTGGCTGCCCGACTCGCTCGCCCGGGCCGCGAGGCTCACGCCCGGATACTGGGCGGACCGGGCGATCTCCGGGGCGTACGAGGCGACCTCCATGTCCGCCGCCGTCATCGGCCCCCTGCTGGTGGACTGCGGGATCTGCGCCCTGTTCGCCGTCGCGGTCCTCTCCGTGGCCATGGCCGTGGGCCGCACCCGGGCCAGATCAACGCTGTGAGACGTCCCGCCCGGCAGAGGCCACCCGATCGGTGGCCGAGCCGGGCAGCGCCGCGTCCCCGGGGCGGG
>CAJZFF010000280.1 GCA_915069725.1 uncultured Actinomyces sp. | reverse complement strand
CTGTAAGACAGCGGGGCGGGAGCCTCGTCGTCGCGTTCGTACCTTGGGTCGTGCGTTCGAGGGGTAGAGGGCACGAACGCGCGGCCTACCCTGCGACCGCACGGTTGAAGGGCGTTGGGCCACCTGTGGGTCACGGAAAGATCTCGAGGTAGGTCATGACCAGGCCAATTGTGTCCGCAGCGACACCGTGATCCTTGTCACCTGCTGATGTTTCCGGGCCCGCCTCGGTGCGGTTCCTACCGGGACTTTTCTCCTGTGTGGCATCGCCGTGGTGGGCGGAGGAGAAGCCGTCGTTGACGGAGGAATGGCAAGGGGGAATCGCGTCCGAATGCCGGGCGCTGCGCCGTCAGAAGATCACGAACAGGTCGCAGTTGAAGTCTCCAGTTGAGTAGCATCCACAGTGCTGGCAGCCGTGGGCGCCTCTGCGTCGGGCTCGTGCGTCGGCGTTGTCGCCGGCCCCGGGTCGCGTGTCTCCATCCTCGGCAATCGGCGCCTTCCTCAGTGATAATCCCGATCCTCCACCGCAAGGAGCCTGACATGTCCGCCTACGTCCGCTACTACCGGCGGCTTCAGGCACTCACTCAGCGCCTGAGCACCTACCTGGACCGGTTGGAGGCTCGCGCCCGGGAGTTCGGCGTCAGCTCGGCCCGCACCGCGATGGAGATGCAGATCACCGACCCGGCCTCCGTCTCAGCCTTCCGCTCGGAGGTCGAGGCCCAGATCATGTTCCTGCACACCAAGGCCCAGCGGGTCTTCGCCAAGCACTTCGCCCCCTTCCTGGACATCGACGCCGACCTGTCCATTGACGAGGACCGTCAGCTCTCCGCCCGCCTCCAGGACGCCGCCAACCTCGTGGGCAACTTCGAGGTGCGCCTGCGCAACATCATCGAGGAGGTCTTCGCCCCCGGCCGCGCCGAGCAGGCCCGCGAGGAGTGGAACCGCGCCATGACCGACTGGCGCCAGGCCCAGTTCTCCTTCACCTGCGACAAGTGCGGCGACCCGGTGCCGCTGCCCGAGCTCTACCACATGCCGGTGTTCATCACCTGCCCGCGCTGCAAGTCGCGTGTGGCCTTCCAGCCCACAGAGGCCATGGCGGCCGCGCCCACCTGGGCCAAGGAGGTCGCCAAGACCACCTGCTACGCCGAGTGGCAGAAGTCCGAGTCGGAGCAGTCCGCCGAGGAGGGCGTGGGCCTGGCCTTCTTCTACTACGTCGACTACGCCATCGCCCACCACCTCATGATGAACCGTCTGCTGCCCTTCTACGTGCGCTCCGAGGGCGGCCAGGAGGCCCTGCGCCGCGACGTGCGCAACGCTCTGGAGACCCGCACCCACCAGCTGCGCCCCGACGAGGTCTCCCCCCAGTACCACGCCATGGAGTACGTCAACTTCATGGGCGGCCTGGGCCGCTCGGCCCAGATCCTGGGCCAGGAGGGCCTCGACGACCGCCGCCAGCTCATCCTGCAGACGGTGCGCGACATCATGCGCCCCGACGAGCCCCTGGCCCGCTCCATCCTGGACAACACCTTCACCGAGGAGCTGTGGAGCCAGCAGGCCCACGCCGCCGACCAGCTCTCCTGCGAGGTGCCCCGCTAGCGTTCCCAACCGCCGTCCGCCCGGCCTGGCACACAGGCGGCGCGCAGACGGCTCGAGCCCGACGGCGCATCGCGCGACTCCTTCGCCGTTCCGTCGGCCTGTCAGCTCTTCGTCCCCCGGGCGGCCCGACGCCGTTCGGAACCGTTCCCGAAAGGACCACCATGGTCGGCTTCCGCAAGAAGTCCCAAGACAGCGCCTCCTTCTCCCGGTCATCCGGTGCCAAGGCGGACGGGAGGGCGGGGGCCGCCTCCTCGGGCGCTCCCCAGCGCACCCGCGCCGGGCGCAACGAGCCCACCGCGCGCTCCGGCAAAGGACGACGCAGCACGGCCGCCGGCCGCCGCGGATACAAGCCCTCCGAGCAGATGGACTCGCGCTGCCTGACCCTGGCCGAGTCGGCCTCCGGGGTCCTGGGCCGATCCCTGGACCAGGCGCTGGGACGGCTCCCGGACGCCCCTGGTGGCCCGGGCGCCCCGGGAGGCCCGAACGGCTCAGGCAGTCCGGCCCCGGTGGGATGGTCCGACGCCGTCGGCGCCCCGAACCCGACTATGGGCAGAGGGTCCTCTCCGGGTAGCGTGCGCAGCGCACAGGTCGGAGCCGACCAGGTCGACACGGTCGCGGACATCGCCTCCGACATCGAGTTCTGACGGCCCGCCCTGCGCCTGAACCGGCCCCGAGCCGGCTCACCAGCTGCACGCCGCACCCCCAGCGGCGCCATCCGCACCGAATCCGCATCACATCCCGTACCGGGTAGGAGGCGAGAGATCCCATGAGCGCCCAACCGGCTCTGACCTTAGAGCGGGTCGAGACCTGGCTGTCCCGGCACGACATCACCGCCGGCCCCGAGGAGGACGGCGCCGTCTTCATGGGCTTCCCGGGCTGCGATATCGGCGTCTACCTGCACGACGAGGAGGACGCCCTCGTCGTGGCCGGCATGTGGCGCGGGCGCCCGGCGGCCGAGCGCCTCGACGAGATGCGCGCCTTCATCGATACCCAGCACCGCTCCACCTACGGCCCGGACCTGGCCGTCACCCCCGCCCATGACCCGCGCCTGCTCCTGCTGAGCACCCAGATGGTGGCCTACGTCGGTGCGGGCATGAGCGAGGCCCAGCTCGACGCCTTCATGGACATGGGTCTGGGCATGACCCGCGCCTTCTTCTCCGCCGTGGAGGAGCGCTTCCCCGAGCTCGTCACCTGGGAGGAGGACTGATGGCCTGGTGGAATCAGCCGGAGGGGTCGGTGACCCCGACCGTGACCCTCAGGCGGCTCGCCGCCTGGATGGCCGCGCGCGGTCACCGCTACGACATCGACCTGTCCGAGGGAGTGGTGCGCTCCTCGATGTCCGGATTCGACTACGTGCTCATGGTGGTCGACCGCCGGATCCTCGCCGTGCGCGCCCACCACCGGCTCGCCGCCACCCGGCCGGGCTCCGCGGAGCTCTCCCGAGTGCGCGCCGTGGCCCAGGAGGTCTCCAGCGGCCGGCTCATCCCCGCCTTCTACACCGAGGTCGACGCCGCCGGCCTGAGCCTGTGCGCCGAGGTCCTCACCAACATCGGGGCCGGGCTCGACGACGCCCAGCTGGCCGGCACCATGGACTTCGTCCTCGACGGCGTCGACGAGGCCCTGCGCGAGCTCATCGGCCTTTTCGATACTCGCGCCGACAGCCAGTCCGACGCCGGGTCCGAGGTCGAGATCAAGGCCGAGGATGAGGCTGCCGGTGAGGAGGGGCAGACGGCGGTCGTCATCGCGCTGCCCGAGGCGACTGGGCCCGCCGGGTCAGCCGGCTCTGCCGAACCGGTTGATGCCGTTGAGCCCCTCGGGGAGAAGGCTGCGCACGCGAGCGCGGACACGCCTGTGGAGACGGTGCCGGACGCGGTATCGGACACGGTGGCGGATACGACGCTGGAGATGGCCGCCGTCGTCGACGGGCCGGGAACCGACACGCACGCGGAGCCCCGTGAGCCCCATGCAGAGCCCGACACCGGCGTCAAGGGTGACGAGGGTATGGCCGCCCCGGGTGATGCTGACGGCGGAACCGAGGTTGAGACAACCGACACCCCTGAGCCCCTGCTCGTGTCCTAGCGCGCCCGGGCCCGGCGACCTCGACCGCCCGAAACTCGTTGGAAGCACTGGAGTGGTGGGAGGCGTCGTCGGAGTGGGCGAATTGTGAACCGTTCGGTCGGGGTAAAGTGTCGGCCTCCGACATGCCCTGCGGCCGAGTTGCCCCTCGGCGCAGCGGTAGCGGATTCTATAACTGTTTGGTAACACTGG
>CAJZFF010000279.1 GCA_915069725.1 uncultured Actinomyces sp. | reverse complement strand
AGCTGAGGGTCGGCTTGATGACCGTGCCGCCGCCCCGCCCCACGGCGACATCCGCCCGCTCACCGAGCGCGCCGGCGTCGGAGCCCGGACTGAACGGGCTCGGCGGCTGCACAGAGGCTGAAGACGTCACGAGTTCATTATCTCGTTATAGGCTCCCGACGACATGCCCGGGCTCGGACAGCCGACCGCCCCGGCGGCCCCCAGCGGCCCCGGCGCCGCGCCCGGGGCCAGCACCCCAAACCCCACGAAGACCCCATGAAAACCCCGTGAAGACCCCCATGAAGAACGGAGCAGGTCGGTGAGCCGGTCCCCCGAATCGAGCGATGAGAGCGAGTCCGCGCCAGACGGCCCCTCTAAGGACTCAACCCGGCCGGCCCCGTCGTCGGACCGCTTCTCAGTGCTGCGGCTCCCCGGCGGCTCCCTCCCCGGCGCCCTGATCGGCAAGCTGCCCGGCAAGGAGCCCCTCAACCCGGTGGTGTTCTTCGTGTCGGCCACCATCATCGCGATCGTCGCCCTGGCCGCGCTCATCGCCCCCGACCTCGTCAAGAGCGCCTTCGGGGCGGCCGTGACCTGGACGAGCCGGTGGTTCGGCTCCTTCTACATCCTGCTCATCACGGCCGCGCTCGTCTTCATCCTGGGTCTGGCCTTCTCCCGCTTCGGGCGCATCCGCCTGGGCCCGGACAACTCGACGCCGGACTTCTCCACTTTCGCCTGGACGGCCATGCTCTTCGCCGCCGGCATCGGCACCGAGATCCTGTTCTTCGCCGTCGCCGAGCCGGTCGAGCAGTTCGTGCACCCGCCCACCGGCGACGCCCAGGCCATCCCTCCGGCCGCCCGCGCCCGCGAAGCCATCGTCCTGTCCCTGTTCCACTACGGCATCTCCGGCTGGGGCCTGTACGCCCTGGTGGGCCTGGCCATGGCCTACTTCGCCTACCGACGCCGCGACACCCTCACGCTGCGCTCCACTCTGCGCCCGCTGCTGGGGCGGCACACCGAGGGCGTCATCGGCGACATCGTCGACGCCGCGGCCCTGGTCGGCGGGGTCTTCGGCATCGCGGCCTCGCTGGGGGTCGGCGTCGTCCAGCTGAACGTGGCTCTCAACATCCTGTTCGGGCTGCCGCAGGGCTTTCCCACCCAGATCGGGCTGACGGCCCTGGCAGTCATCATGGCCACCGTCTCGGCCGTCTCCGGCGTCGACCGGGGAGTGCGCGTCCTGTCCACCATCAACGTGCTGCTGGCCATCGGCCTGGCCCTGTGGGTGCTCGTCACCGGTGACGCCGCCTTCCTCATCGACGCGCTCATCGGCTCCATCGGCGACTTCTTCACCCGCTTCCCGCAGCTGACGCTGGAGACCTACGCCTACAACCGCCCCGATGACTGGCTCAACGCCTGGACCCTGTTCTTCTGGGCCTGGTGGATCGCCTGGGCGGCCTTCGTGGGCATGTTCCTGGCCCGCATCTCACGCGGCCGCACCATCCGCCAGTTCGTGCTCGGCAGCCTCCTGCTGCCCTTCTGCTACATCCTCATGTGGGTGGCGATCTTCGGCAACCACGCCCTGGACCTGGTCATCCGCGGCAACGGCGAGTTCCGGGACATCACCCTGGAGCGCCCCGAGCAGGGGCTGTACTGGATCCTGGAGCACCTGCCGGGACAGAAGATCCTCATCGCCCTGGCCCTGTTCGTGGGGATCCTCTTCTACGTCACCAGCGCCGACTCCGGCGCCCTAGTCATGGCCAACCTCTCCAGCCGCATCCGCTCGGCACGCCAGGACGCCGCCGCCTGGCTGCGGATCTTCTGGGCCGCCTTGACCGGGATCCTCACCATTGCGATGCTCGTGGCCGGCGGCATCCCCATCCTGCAGCAGGCCACGATCGTCATGGCGCTGCCCTTCTCCGGGGTCCTCATCCTCATCATGTACACCCTGTGGCGCTCCCTGAGCACCGAGGACACCTACAACCAGGCCCTGAGCCGGGCCGACCGCAACCGGGCCCTGGGCTTCAACGGGTCGGCCGCGGGGCTGGAGCAGACGCCCTGGCGCGAGCGCCTGACGCACACCCTCAACTCGGTCTCGCCCGACGAGGCCGGCAACGCCATGGAGCGGCGCATCGTGCCGGCCCTGGAGGCGGTGGCCACCGAGCTGCGCAAGGAGAACGTCTCCGCCGAGGTCTTCGTCGAGGGCCCCGAGGCCCAGGACCCCGACGACGAGCGCACCTTCCTGGGGCGTGCCAGCCTGGTGGTCTCCTCCCACCCGGCCACCGACAGCGGCGAGGAGCAGTCCAGCTCCATCGACTCCTTCCGCTACGTGGTGCGCATGGTGGTCACACCGGTGCCCGCCTACGGCTTCGCCGTCCACGAGGCCGACGACCTCACAGTGCGCCTCGAGGTGCGCCCGCACAGCGGCGGCCAGGGCTACGACGTCGTCGACTGGAACTCCGACCAGGTGGCCCACGACGTCCTCGACCACTACGAGCGCTGGCTGGAGTACGTGGGCACCTCCGAGAAGACCGAGTCCCGGTACTCGCGCCGGCTCTGAGACACGCTCTGCCGCGCCCCTCCCCGGTCTCCCCGGTCTTCCATCGCCGGGGACGTTCCGCACTGCCGGGGGTCAGTCCGCCTCGACCGCGTAGGAGGCGAGGCGCTCCTGGAAGGCGGGGTCATAGTGGTTGACGACGCCCTGGCCCTCGTCGAGGGCGGCGATGGTCCGCATGTCGGCGTCGTCGAGCTGGAAGTCGGTGACGTCGAGGTTGGTGATCATGCGCTCGCGGTGGACCGTCTTGGGGATGACGATGATGTCCAGCTGGATGAGGTAGCGCAGGGCCACCTGGGCGGCGGTCTTGCCGTACTTCTCGCCGACCTCGGTGAGCACCGGGTGGGTGAAGATGTTGTTGCGGCCCTGGGCCAGCGGCCCCCAGGACTCCAGGGCGGTGCCGTACTTGGCGTACCAGATGCGGTTATCGGCCTGCTCGTTGAAGACGTGGGTCTCCATCTGGTTGACGGCCGGGGGCACCTCGACGTGCTGCGCCAGGTCCACGAACCGGTCGGGGAAGAAGTTGGAGACGCCGATGGCGCGGACCTTGCCGGCGGCCAGGGCCTTCTCCATGGCGCGGTAGGTGCCGTAGTAGTCGCCGAAGGGCTGGTGGACGAGCAGCAGGTCGATGTAGTCGGTGCCCAGGCGGCGCAGGGAGCCGTCGATGGAGCGGGCGGCGCGCTCGTCCCCGGCGTTGGAGATCCACACCTTGGTGGTCAGGAAGATGTCCTCGCGGGGCAGTCCGCTGGCGGCGACGGCCGCGCCCACGCCCTCCTCGTTGCGGTAGGCCTGGGCGGTGTCGACGTGGCGGTAGCCGACCTCGAAGGCCTCGAGCACGGCCCGCTCGGTCTCCTCCGGCGGGGTCAGGAAGACGCCGTAGCCGATCTGCGGGATGTCGACGCCATTGTTAAGAGTGATGGTGGGGGTGGAGCCGTTAGCCATAAGTTCTCCTTCGATGCGGTCGGTGTCAGCAACCTAGCCCCGCAGGCGGGCGCGACGTCAGCCCCGTTCGCCCCCGGCCACGCGTCTGGGCCTGAACCTGGCCGCACAGAACCGTGGTCACCGGGAACTAAAACGGCCCAGTATCCAACACAACGGGGCCTCGGCGGGGACTCGGACACCGGCGACGCTCCCAGTCCGCCGGGGCGACGTGGCCACGCCGTGAGCGCGGACGAGGCCGGCGCGCGTTGTGAGGGTACGGCCTGGGCTGCGGGATTAGGCTGTCCCCATGCGCCTCCACGTTGCCGATCACCCCCTCATCGACCACAAGCTCTCCGTCCTGCGTGACGAGGGGACTCCGTCGGCGGTCTTCCGCCAGTTGGTGGACGAGCTCGTCACCCTGCT
>CAJZFF010000278.1 GCA_915069725.1 uncultured Actinomyces sp. | reverse complement strand
GCATCCCGCCGACCCCGAACTGCCGGCGCTCGCGGTCGCCTGCACGCCCTCCCTGCTCTCGCAGCGTCTGGGAGCACTCATCAAGGCCACCATGGTCGCCTACCGGCCCACGCGGCGCGCCGTGGTGCGCGTGACCTACCCGGACTCCTCGACTGCCTACGCCAAGGTGCTGCGGCCGGGGCAGTCGGCCGCCTTCGCGGAGCGGCACCGCATGCTGCGAACCGCCGGCGTACCCGCCCCCGACGTCCTGCGCGACGACCCGGACGGTCTGGTCCTGCTGTCGACCGGACGGGGCATGGCTCTGTCGGGCCTGCTGTCCCGCGGCATGGATGAGAGCCGGGCCGCGCGCGTCTTCACGTCCCTGACGACGCTGCTGGATGCGCTGCCGGCCAGCGCCCTCCAGCTGACCCCCCACCCCGCCTGGTCCGAGCGCGCCCGCCACTACGCCCACGCCGCCTCGACGGTCCTGCCCGAGCACGCTCTGCGGGCCCGAGCCGTCGCCGAGGGCGTGGAGCAGCTCATGGCGGCCTGCGATCCCGGGCCGGTCGTGCCCGTGCACGGAGACTTCTACGAGGCCAACGTGCTCATGGAGGGCGAGGGCGTGGCGAGCCTACTCGACGTCGACTCCCTGGGGCCGGGGCACCGCGTCGACGATCTCGCCTGCCTGCTCGGGCACGTTAGTGTCCTGGACCACCTGGCTCCCTCCTCCTACCCGCACCTGCGTCCGGTTCTGGAGGCGTGGACGCGTCTGGCGGAGAAGCAGGTCGACCCCGTCTCGCTGCGGGCTCGCTGCGCGGGGGTCGTCCTGTCACTCGTAGCAGGTGCGCGCCGGGAGGACGGAGGCCCGTGGCGGCCCGACGCGGAGGGGCGGCTCGCGCGCGCTGAAACCTGGCTCGCTCAGGCTCGCGAGATCCAGGCCCGGCGCGGCGCCCACTAAGAGATAGGGGATCGACTACTCGACCTCGGCCAGCAGCTTCTGGACCCGGCCCACGCCCTCGACCAGGTCGTCGTCGCCCAGCGCGTAGGACAGCCGCACGAAGCCTGAGGGGCCGAAGGCCTCGCCGGGAACGATGGCGACCTCGGCGTGCTCGAGGATGAGCGCCGCCAGCGTGGCCGAGCTGTCGATCGTGGTGCCGCGCAGCGTGCGTCCCACGAGCCCCTCGATGCTGGGGTAGGCGTAGAAGGCGCCGCGGGGCACGGGCACGGTCAGCCCCTCGATCTGCGAGAGCATCTCCACCATGGTGCGCCGGCGCCGGTCGAAGGCGGTGCGCATCTGCTCGACGGCGGCCAGGTCGCCGCTGACGGCCGCCAGCGCCGCGCGCTGCGAGACGTTGGCGACGTTGGAGGTCAGGTGCGACTGGAAGTTCGTGGCCGCCTTGATGACGTCGCTGGGGGCGATCATCCAGCCCACGCGCCATCCGGTCATGGCGTAGGTCTTGGCCACGCCGTTGAGGACGATCGTCTGCTCAGCCAGCTCGGGAACCAGCTTGACGACGTGCGCGCTCTGGGCGCCGTCGTAGAGGAGGTGCTCGTAGATCTCATCGGTGATGACCCAGATCCCGTGCTCCAGGGCCCACTGGCCGATGGCGGTGAGCTCCTCGGGCGTGTAGACCGAGCCGGTCGGGTTGGACGGCGAACACAGCAGTAGCACCTTGGTGCGCTCGGTGCGGGCGGCCTCGAGCTGGTCGACGCTGACCTTGTAGTCCTGGTCGGCCCCGGCGAAGACCTCGACCGTCGTACCTCCGGCGAGGGCGACGGCCTCGGGGTAGGTGGTCCAGTAGGGCGCGGGCAGCAGGACCTCGTCGCCGGGGTCGACGAGTGCGGCGAAGGCCTGGAAGACGGCCTGCTTGCCGCCGTTGGTGACCAGGATGTCGTCGGGGGAGACCTCGTAGCCGGAGTCGCGCAGCGTCTTGGCGGCGATGGCCTCGCGCAGGACCGGCAGGCCCTTGGCGGGGGAGTACTTGTGGTTGGCCGGGTCCTTCGCGGCGGCGACGGCGGCCTCGACGATGTAGTCGGGGGTGGGGAAGTCGGGCTCTCCGGCGCCGAAGCCGATGACGGGGCGGCCGGCGGCCTTGAGGGCCTTGGCCTTGGCGTCCACGGCCAGGGTGGCTGAGGGGGCGATGGCGGACAGGCGGGCGGAGACGCGGCTCCTGGGGGCCGTGCGTTCGGTGTTATCGGTGCTCACGGGCTCATGGTCCCACGCATGGGTGTCATGCGCCCGTCACACGGGGCGCACGGGGCCGCCGGGAGTGCCGGGATCGTGAGGCGCGAGCCGGTGAGGAGCGCGGTGATGCGTACGGCGATGAGCGCGGTGAGGAGCGCGTGAGCATGCCGATCTGCCGGCGATGGGCCGACTCGCGTGGCGCAGTCCACGTCCCGGCGCTTCGCCATCCGGGCGAACCTGTGACAAGATGGGGCACCGCTGAAGGGCAGTGGCGCAATTGGTAGCGCACCGGTCTCCAAAACCGGCGGTTGTGGGTTCGAGTCCCGCCTGCCCTGCTGAGAACGGCGGATCTGTCGGGAGATCCCGTCGGTTTCGTCTTCTCCCCGCTGTGCGGGAACTGACCTGACCGTCGACCCTGAGGACCCAGATTCATGAGCGAGAGCGCACGCGCCGCGACAGGCAAGTCGGGCAGGAAGCGCGGCTTCTTCGGGCGCATCGCCCTGTTCATCCGCCAGGTCATTGACGAGCTGCGCAAGGTCGTCTGGCCCACCATGAACGAGCTGTGGACCTACTTCACGGTAGTGGTCGTCTTCATCATCGCCATCATGGCCTTCACCGGGGTACTGGACTTCGCCTTCAACCGGGCCGTCATGTGGCTCTTCGCCTGACCTCCCGGCCTCTGCGGCCGTACCCTCATTGGGGATGCGCGGTTGCGCCCCTGACCACGTCTACTCCCGACGCCGCTGCTGCTCGCGCGGCCCGTCGCATCCGCTCGTCTCACGCCACTGGAAAGCAGGTACACCATGTCTGAGGATGTCTCCTCGCAGACCACTCCCGACGACGTCGAGGCCCTGACCTCGCTCGCGACCGACGACGCCGGTGACGCCGTCGAGCCGGTTGAGGCCGCCCAGGCCGATGCGACCGACGAGGCCGCCGAGCCAGCCGAGGAGGCGCCAGTCGTCGACCCGCTGGCCGAGTTCCGTCGCCAGATGTCGGCCCTGCCGGGCCAGTGGTACGTGCTGCACACCTACTCCGGCTACGAGCGCCGCGTGGCCGCCGACATCATGGCCCGCGCCGAGAACTTCGAGGTCGAGGACTACATCTTCGACGCCACCGTCCCCATGGAGACGGTCATCGAGATCAAGAACGGCAACAAGAAGAAGGAAGTCTCCCGGGTGCGCATCCCCGGCTACGTGTTCGTGCGCATGGACCTGGATGACCCGGAGACCTCGGACAAGGTGTGGCGTACCATCAAGGACACCCCGGCCGTGACCGGCTTCGTGGGGGACCGCTACAACCCGGTGCCGCTGACCTTCGAGGAGGCCGTCGCCCAGCTCGGCCCCACGCCCGAGGAGATCGCCGCCAAGGAGGCCGCCGCGGCGGAGGCCACCGCCCCCGAGTCCGGCTCCGGCACCCAGATCGCCACCGGCGGACAGGTCTTCGAGGTCGCCTTCGAGGTCGGCGAGTCCGTCATCGTCACCGACGGCCCCTTCGAGTCCCTCCCGGCCACGATCTCCGAGATCCACCCCGAGACTCAGAAGCTCCAGGTGCTCATCTCCCTGTTCGGCCGCGACACCCCGGCCGAGCTCTCCTTCAACCAGGTCGCCAAGATCTGAGGCGGTAGGGGTCGTCGGCTCCGGCCCCGAGGACTCCTGAGCACTGTTGTGCACCGCGACGCCCGTCGTCGGCCAGTGGGACCGACGACGGGCG
>CAJZFF010000277.1 GCA_915069725.1 uncultured Actinomyces sp. | reverse complement strand
GATTCCAGCCTCCCTCAGCGTCGCGGCCTTCGACACGGTCATCTCCAAGAACTGGCTCAGCGGTTCAGCTGCCAAGGCGATCGCCAAGGCGCTGCGGCGCCACCAAGGTCGGGAGACGACGTCGGTGGGGAGCTTCGTGGTCACGGCGAACAAAGGCCCGCTGGCCGCCGGCCAGGAGAGCGACGCCCGCAGCTGGGGACGCGAGCTCGCGGGTTCGGCGAACACCGGACAGTGACAGCAGTGGCGACAGCCGTACGTCTCATCATCGGAAGGACAGCAACACCATGACAGCAACGAACCACGACAAGTCACCCCGACTGCAACTGAGCGGACGAGACATCGCCGGAGCATGCCTGGCCGCCTGCGGTCTCCTCCTCATCATCTGGGGAGGAACGCTCGAGTCAGTCACCGTCACTGACCCCGGCTTCATGAGCTTCGCCGTCAGCGGGTTGGTGACCATCGCCGTCGGGGCATGTCTGGCACCAGCAGTTCCTCGCACCGCTCGTGTCGCACTCATCTGGCTGGCAACGCTGACGTCGATGCTCTACCTGTTCATCATCGACATGGCGGTCATCGTGTCCCTGATGAGCTGTGTGGTGATTGCCGGGATCGCGGCCTGGCTGACCGTCAGGACTCTGAGATGCGATAAGACAGCCGGCTCGACGCGGTGACCAGGAAACGACGAAGCTTCATCCTGGTCAGTAGTAGCGCCACTGCCGCATGTCTTGGTTGTAGACCTCAACGATCCTCGGATGCAGAAGGGTTGAGGGCTCCATGGACTCGGTGCGGGCGGGCTTGGTTCGCATGATGAACTCCAGGGTCTTGCGGTCCTGGTAGGTCAGGCCTGTGGGCAGCGGCTGGCTGATGAGGTTCTGCGGCGTCCTGGTGGACAGCACGAAGCCCCACTCTCCGAAGGAGGGGATATTGGTGGAGAAGGGCAGGATCTGTCGATCCGGCTGAGCGGCGGCGACGGTGCTGGCCACCGTGGAGAAGGCGTGGGGTGAGAAGAAGGTGGAGGTCGCTTGGGTGACCATGACGCCCTCGGGTGCCAGCCGCGCCTCGATGTTCCGATAGAACTCGGTGGAGTAAAGCTTGGCGAGCTTCTCGTTGGAGGGGTCGACCAGGTCGATGAGAGCGACGTCGTAGGTCGCTTTGGAGTCCTGGACGTAGGTGAAGGCGTCGTCGTTGACGACCTTCACCCTGGGGTCGGAAAGGGAGGCGTGGTTGAGGTCCTTGAGCAGGCGGTTATTCCGAGCCAGCTCGGTGACATCAGGGTCGATGTCCACGATGGTGACGTCCGTGACGCTGGGGTAGCGCAGGATCTCCCGGGCCAGCAGGCCGTCGCCGCCTCCGAGCACAAGCACGTGGGCGGGTTTCTTCACCGAGGTCATGGCACTGGCGGACAGAGTCTCGTGGTACCTGGCCTCGTCCAGGCTGGAGAACTGGAGCTGGCCGTTGAGGTACATGCGCAGGTCGTTCTGGTAGTCGGTGAGGACCACCTTCTGGTAGGCGGTCTGCTGGTAGTAGACGATCGGGTCGTTGTAGGTCAGCGCCTCCACACTGCGCTCGATGCGGTTGGCGGCTGCGAACATGCCGACCAGTGCCACGACGGCGGCGGTGGCCGCCCACAGAATCTTGCGCGGTGTGCGCACCTGGAGCAGGACGAGCAGTGCCACCAGGACGTTGAGGGCGCCTACCAGGTAGGCCCCGCGCATGAGGCCGAGCTGTGGGAGGAGCACCAGGGGGAAGACCAGGGAGGCCACCAGTGAGCCGAAGTAGTCGATGGCCATGACCTTGCCGAGCAGCTCACTGGTCGAGCGGCGCCCGAAGGCGGCGAAGGTCCGCACCAGCAGCGGGATCTCCAGGCCGATGAGGATGCCGATGGTCAGGCTGATGCCGCCGAAGACGACCCAGTGCAGGCGTGTGCGGCCGAAGGCCAGGTACAGCAGGAGGACGGAGTTGCCGCCGATGAGGCCCAGGAGCACCTCGCTGACACCGAAGACGACCGCAGGCGCTGCACGGAAGCGGTTGACCAGCAGTGAGCCGATGCCCATGCCGAACAGGGTGATTCCGGTGGCCAGACTGAAGCTGAGCACGGAGTCGCCCAGGAGGTAGGAGGCGGCGGTGCCCAGGATGAGCTCGTAGATGAGCCCGCCGATCGCGGCGAGCAGCGCCGCAGTGAACAGGGCGATGTTCTCCCGCCGCCCGATTCGACCGTGGGTCATGGTGTGCGGCTCAGCTCAGAATAGTGGCGGCGATGATGATGGCGATGGCCAGAGCCGTACCGGCGAAGGCGACCCCCAGGCCGATGTTCTGATCCTCGATGAGCTCGCGTCTGAGGTCGAGGCGGAAGATGCGGTTGACCAGCAGCGCGAACACCATGAGCAGAACCACTCCGAGCACCGCGTAGACGATGGTGCTCAGCAGTGACTGCCAGTTGAGGTCGACCGATGAGTGGTATGCGATGGTCATGAGCGACATGTCTTCTCCTTCGTGTATGGCCGTCGAGAGGGTTGAGTCAGTGGGCTCCAGGTCATTTTCCGACGCCGCCGCCCCCACCGCCGTAGACCGAGCGATTCCGGAAGGAGACGCCGCCTCCTGAGGGAAAGAAACCCTCATCTTCATCGATCAGCTCGGCAAGCACCAGCACCACGAACATCAGGACGATCCAGAACACGGGGGCCCATTCGCTTCTACTCGCCCCGGAGATCGCCGCAGGGAACCACCGCCAGAACCTTCGCATGAAACCGGGTATCCACCACGGTCGGGTCACGGGCCTACCGAAGACCCTGTACTGCTTCGAGGAGGACAGACCTGTTTCGCTGTAGATCTCTCGGGTGTGGAGGCGATGTGCATCGACCACCATGGTGGAGATCGAGCCCTGTGCATCGACCACGCGGAGCCCGGCACACGTCGTCGCAGTGAGAGCCCCCTGGGAATGATCGATGGCCCCGGTCTCGTGGTCGATCTCAGCACGGCGCACATTCGTGACCTCGACGGTGCACGGTTGGCCACGGACTCTCAGCTTCCGGGTCCAACCGACCTCGAGGGAGAGCGGGTCAATCGACGGTTGAACAGGAACCGGCTCGTGAAGAACCACCTTGTTGGTGTCTCGACGGATCTCCAGCCAGAGCTCTTGTCCGTCGTCGTCGATCAGGCGCCACTGCTCCCGCTTGACGAACCGCCGGCTTCCCTGATCCCGTTGCTTCAGGACGACTCGTCCCATGACGGTGTAGGAGCGGCGCTTCTTCCTCAAGGAACCGCGAAGCGTCTCACCGACTCTCAGATCGCCTCTGACACTCACAGCGTGATCCCTGAGCTGGTCACCTGCTGGGCCCGCAGGCGCCTGCGCACCAGCTCCCCCACCGCCTCGATCTGGGCAGGGGTCAGTGTGCGGCAGCTGGTGAGCGTCACGTAGCCGGTGCCGGACTCGGGCCAGGTGTGGGCGGCGATATGCGACTCGGACAGAATGATGACGGCGCTCAGTCCCTGGGGCTCGAAGCGGTGGTGAGCGCTGGATACGGCAGTCAGTCCCGCCGTCTGGGCGGCGCCGAGGAGAATCGACTCCACGATGGACAGGTCGTTAAGCGCATACGGCTCGGCGCCACTGATCTTGTAGCTGACAGAACACAGGCTCACCGCACTCACGCGAGCACGGTAGCAACCTGGCAGATGCCCGACAAACGGGGCGAGATCCCCATTCTCACTCCCCCACCGTCGAAAGCATATGGCGGGCACGCGGTCGTCGATGAGGGGGCGGGACTACTTGCCGACTCCACCTCCGCCGCCCCCGTAGACCGGGCGGTGACGATAGCTCCGTGAGGAGCCCGAGTGCGAGGTGCTGGTGGGATCTGCGTCGCCACTGGAGCGGCTGGGGGT
>CAJZFF010000276.1 GCA_915069725.1 uncultured Actinomyces sp. | reverse complement strand
GACCCTCCAGCGACTGCGGGACCTGGGCAACACACTCATCGTCGTCGAGCACGATGAGGACACCATCCGCTCGGCCGACTGGATCGTCGATATCGGCCCCGGGGCCGGAGAGCTGGGCGGTGAGGTCGTCTACTCCGGTAACGTCGAGGGCCTGGTCGGAGCCGAGGGCTCGGTCACCGGCGATTACCTGGCCAGACGGCGTCAGATCGAGATCCCCGCGACTCGACGCAAGCGGGACAAGAACCGTGAGGTCACCGTTGTCGGCGCCCGTGAGAACAACCTCAAGGACGTCACCGTCTCCTTCCCACTCGGCGTGCTGACCGCCGTGACGGGTGTGTCCGGCTCGGGCAAGTCCTCCCTGGTCAACTCCATCCTCTACCAGGTGCTCGCCAACCGGCTCAACCGCGCCCGTGGCGTGCCCGGCAGGCACAAGACGGTGCGGGGCGTGGAGCACCTGGACAAGGTGGTCCACGTCGACCAGTCACCGATCGGGCGCACGCCCCGGTCCAATCCCGCCACCTACACCGGTGTGTGGGACCACATCCGCAAGATCTTCGCGGCCGTGCCCGAGTCGAAGGTTAGGGGATATGGGCCCGGGCGCTTCTCCTTCAACGTCAAGGGCGGGCGCTGCGAGTCCTGCAAGGGCGACGGCACGCTCAAGATCGAGATGAACTTCCTGCCCGACGTCTACGTGCCCTGCGAGGTCTGCCACGGCGCCCGCTACAACCGGGAGACCCTGGAGATCCGTTACAAGGACAAGACGGTCGCCGACGTCCTGGACATGACCATCCATCAAGCGGCCGAGTTCTTCTCCGCCTCCTCCGTCATCTCCCGCCATCTCAACACCCTGGTCGAGGTGGGGCTGGGGTACGTGCGCCTGGGCCAGTCGGCCACCACGCTCTCCGGCGGTGAGGCCCAGCGCGTCAAGCTCGCCACCGAGCTGCAGCGCCGCTCCACCGGCCGGACCATCTACGTCCTGGATGAACCGACCACCGGGTTGCACTTCGAGGACATCCGCAAGCTGCTCGGGGTGCTTCAGGGACTGGTCGACAAGGGCAACTCCGTGGTCGTCATCGAGCACAACCTCGACGTCATCGCCAACGCCGACTGGGTCATCGACATGGGACCCGAGGGCGGCAAAGGCGGGGGAACCGTCGTCGTGGCCGGGACCCCGGAGAAGGTCGCGGCCACGGAGTCCTCCTACACCGGTCAGTTCCTGGTCCCAGTGCTGGAGGCCGCCCGCGGCTGACGCCCTCGCCCGCTCCGGTCCGGCTCAGCCCGACGGCTCGACGTCGGGCCGACGCCCTCAGATACTTCCGGGCCCCATGGGGGCCTGGTTGCTCTCGCGACGCTGCTCGTGCGCGAAGCGGTTGTAGAGCAGGGAGAGGACGAAGCAGACGACGCCCGCGGCCGCCAGGGAGATGACTCGAATGATCGAGTTCTGCGAGGCCACGTCCACAACAGCGAGCTTGAGCACGGACAGGAGCACCAGGGTCAGTCCGTAGTGGCGCAGGATCGTTAGGCGTGCCCTGAAGCCGAAGACGATGCAGGCACCGCCCGTCAGCAGGACCAGCACCGACATGAGGACGGAGCCCGGACCGACCTCGGTGGCCACCATCACGGAGATCCACATGAGCAACGAGTTTCCGATCGCAAGGCTCAGGCACACCTCCGCCCGCCGCCGCCAGGGAAGCAGAAGCCACGTGGCGCTGGCTCCCAGCCCCAGGGCGACGGCGACCAGTAAGAGCATCCAGGCCGTCGAGGACGCAGCATCAGCCCACGACAACGTCACCAATGCCAGCGCGGCCACCGTCACCGAGACGATCCAGGACGGTGTCGGTGCTCCCGTCTGCCTCCCAGTCGGGTCGGGCAGGGTCTCGCCGCGGGGCCCCACCCGGTAACGGGCTCCGCGGCACTGGCCACTGAGCACTCGCAGAGGCGTGGCTCCGGGTGAGACTGCCCCCAGCGCGATGAGCGCGATAGCCACCAGGCCCGGAACCATGCGCAGCGCCTCCCAGGCGCCCCGGTTGTTCTCCACAAGACCGGATCCCAGGAATGGAACGAGGACGGTCATGTTAAAGGCGACTGCCGCCAGAGCCACCCGCAGGGCCTGCACCCGTGGCTGAACGCGTGAAGGCAAGGCATACGGAGCCGGGACCGCAGAGCTGCGGGCGACTCGGTCACCGATTCCTTCGGCCACGCACACCATGAGCGCAGAGATCACCACGGAGATGATGAGCGACCAGGAGTCGCTGCGGGAGTAGACAGTTCCCGGAGGCACCAGGATTGGTGCCGTTCCGAGCAGAGCCAGGATCGGGGCCGGCTCCACTCGTGCGTTCAGGATGGCCGGAAGGAGGCACAGCATCGCAGCCACGACGACGAAGAGATGGACCCGAGGATCGCCTACAACCGCCATTGCGGCCAGCGCGAGGGGGAAGAACGCGGCCTCGTGCCCGATCGCCATGGCACGGCGCCAACCAGTGGGGCAGTAGCCCGGGAGCGTCGCGAGCGCCGCCGCGGCCAGCAGGAGAAGCTCGAGGAGATAGGTGATGACGACGACGGCGTGCGCCAGGTGCAGAGTCATCTGCCCCATCAGCAGGTTGATGAACCCCACCATGAGCACCGCAGCAGTCAAGCCCCAGTCCCAGCCCGAGGTCTTGATACCGATGCTCCACAGTCGTGTGCTCGCGTGCATCGTCTGAGACACCAGCAGCACGCACAGGATGAGACTGATGCTGGTGCCGCCGACGGTGGAGAGGCGCAGCATCGGCTGGATCGGTGCGGCGATGAGGGCTGTCGCCGTCGCCACCATCGATGTCACCGGATACCAGGCGGCCGACCTCATCCGTCCTGTGTTGCGCGACAGGGCGGTGCAGGTCAGCGCCAGCACCGTGACGTGAATGCCGATCATCAACCATGTCACGAGTGCGGCCTGCGGCTGGCGTGACACGTGACTGACTGCGAACCCGATGGTCACCAGAGCGCCGAGAGTGGAGACGACCGCGGTGAACAGCACCCGTGTCATGTGCGACACGGCCAGAAGCACGAGGCCCCAGCAGGCCATGAGGATCAGCGCGGGCTCCGGGCGGAGCATCCCGCCGAGAAGGACAGCTCCCACGATGGCGACGAAACCCAGCCCCCCGCCAGTTCCCGTGATCGTCGCTGCGGCGACACGGTGATGGGGATGACGGAGCCCCAATCGAGCT
The DNA here is from genome assembly GCA_915069725.1 of uncultured Actinomyces sp. Taxonomy (GTDB): domain Bacteria; phylum Actinomycetota; class Actinomycetes; order Actinomycetales; family Actinomycetaceae; genus Actinomyces. The sequence goes on along the minus strand of CAJZFF010000276.1, from coordinate 677 downwards.
CCGGAGGCCGTCATCGTGACCGCGATGAGTGCCAGTCCCAGGATTTTGACGGGGTTGGGAATGTAGTCCCAGACGAGAGCCAGCAGACTGACCCCGGCTGACAGGACGAGCACTGCTGCGGCCCCTGAGAGCAGATAGCGTCCGAGGTTGCCCTCCCGCATCGCCCGCTGGGCCCAGCCCGGGACCGCCTGGGCCTCAGCGCCGAGTGCCTGACCGGCGCCGGCCGGACCCACCTGATTGGTCGCCTGCATATGAGGGGCGTTGCCCGCTACGGGGGCGTACTGCATCGGAGCCGGGCTCGCCTGGGCTGCGAAGGATCGTGCGGGCTCCACGGGGGCGGGAGGCTGGAAGCGTTGGTCCTGCGGTACCTCAGTCTGAGTGGCTCGGGGAGCGTCAGCGGACGGGGCCTTCGCAGAGTGGGCGTTCCTGTCCTCCGGGAGAGGGCCGTTGACCGGGGTCTGAACGGGGGACTCGTTGAGACGCTGCCAGGAGTGTTCCGAGACAGACCTCGTCTGCGGGGCGATCGAGGGCGGAGTCGTCTCCGGATGGGAGGGGCTGTCGCTCCTCGCCGTGGAAGGGGAGTCGCTGCTCTCCTGCGTCGAGGTGGCGGAAGAGTATGTCAGCCAGGTGACGCGCTCGGCGAGCCAGTCGATCTTCCTCTCGATGAGGTCCAGCCG
>CAJZFF010000275.1 GCA_915069725.1 uncultured Actinomyces sp. | reverse complement strand
CGCGGCTGCCGTTCGCGATCGTGGCCGCCGTCAGCGTGCTGATCATCGCCTGCCCGTGTGCGCTGGGTCTGGCCACGCCAATGTCGATCATGGTCGGGGTCGGGCGCGGCGCCAGCGAGGGCGTGCTGGTCAAGAACGCCGAGGCCCTCGAACGACTGCAGAAGGTCGACACCCTCGTCGTCGACAAGACCGGTACCCTCACCCAGGGCCGCCCCAGCCTGGTCGACCAGCAGGGCGTCGACGGCCACGAGGATGCCCGGACACTGCTGCTCGCCGCGGCTGTGGAGGCCGGCTCCGAACACCCCCTCGCCAGGGCGGTGGTCGATGCTGCCCGCCAGACGGGACGCACGGTGCCGGCGGCCAGCGATTTCGCCGCCCACCCGGGTGGCGGTGTCAGCGCCACCGTCGACGGTCAGCACGTGCTCGTCGGCAGCCCCACCTTCCTGGGCAGCCAGCACGTCGACACCCATGCCCTGGACGCCGTGGTGGAGGCCTACCGTCGCCGTGGCGCGACCGCGATCGTCGTGGCCGTCGACGGCAGGCCCGCCAGTGTGCTGGCCATCGCCGACCCGCTCAAGGCGACCACCGCCGGCGCGATCGAGGACCTGCGTCGGCGCGGGATGAAGGTCGTCATGCTCACCGGCGACAATGCCACCACCGCCCGGGCCATCGCCGACGAGCTGCGCATCGACCAGGTCGTCGCCGACGTCCTGCCCGACCAGAAGCACGGCCACGTGCAGGCCCTGCAGGCCCAGGGCCACACGGTCGTTATGGCCGGCGACGGCGTCAACGACGCCCCCGCCCTCGCCGTGGCCGACGTGGGTGTGGCCATGGGCACCGGCACCGACGTGGCCATCGAGAGCGCCGACGTGACCCTGCTCGGCGGTGACCTGGCCGCCCTGGTCAAGGCCCGCGACCTGTCGGTCGACACGATGCGCAACATCCGCCAGAACCTGGTCTTCGCGTTCGTGTACAACGTGGTCGGTATCCCGCTGGCCGCCGGCGCCCTCTACCCGGCCTTTGGCTGGCTGCTGTCGCCCGTCATCGCGGCCGCCGCCATGGCCCTCAGCTCGGTCAGCGTGATCACCAACTCGCTGCGGTTGCGCCGTCACCGCTGACCCCAAGAGCCCAGCCGGTCGTTGTTCACCCCATCACAGATGCCCGGGCTCGGGTGTGGGCGAGGCGGTAGGAGTTTGTGCCGGTTTCGATGATGGTGGCGTTGTAGGTGAGGCGGTCGACGATTGCTGCGCACAGGCGGGGGTCGGTGAAGGTGTCGGTCCAGGCGGAGAAGGACTGGTTGGAGGCGATCGCGATGGCGTTCTTCTCCTCTCGCTCGGTGAGGACCTGGAACAGCAGTTCGGCGCCTCGCCGGTCGAGTTCCAGGTAGCCGAGCTCGTCAATCACGAGGAGGTCGACGCGGCCGTAGCGGTTGATGGTCTTGGTGAGTTGTTTCTCGTCGGCGGCTTCGACGAGCTCGTTCACGAGCCGGGTGGCGAGGGTGTATCGGACGCGGTAGCCCTGCTCGGCGGCGGCGGTGCCGAGCGCGATGAGCAGGTGGGACTTGCCGGTGCCGGAGCCCCCGATCAGGCACAGCGGGTCGCCGCGGCGGATCCAGTCGCCGGTGGCGAGCTCGTTGATGGTGGCGGGGTTGATGTTGGGGTTCGCGGTGAAGTCGAAGTCGGCGAGCCATTTCTCGCGGGGGAAGCCGGCGCTCTTGATGCGACGCAGGGTGGAGCGGCGGTCGCGGTCGTCGACCTCGGCCAGGAGGAGTTCGGCGAGGAAGCCCTGGTAGGTGAGTTGTTCCTTGGTGGCGGCCGTCACGGCGTCGTCGACGACGGCGCGGATCGTGGGCAGCCGAAGCCGGCGGCAGGCTTGGTCGATCGCGGCCTGCGCGGCTTGCTCGGTGAGGCCCTGACGACGGCGAAGGCTCTCGGGACGGCTGGTGCTGGTGGTGGTCATGGGGTTCCTGTCGGGGTGTGGTGGTGAGTCTCGGCGGGGGCCGGGGCGGGATCGGGTTGGCGTCGGCACAGGAGTTCGTCGTAGGCGGTGACGGTGGGCAGGGGCCGGGTGTCTTCGGGCAGGTGCGCGATGACCTGGTGCGGGTTGGTGGGGCGTCGGGGTGGCAGGTTCACGACCGTCCCGCCCCTGGTCTGGCTGGCTGGGGCGGGTGTGTGGGTGGTGGCATGGCGGCGGGCTTCGACGGCGACGACGTCGGGGCTGATCGCGCCCACCGACAGGGCCGAGGTGATGCCGGCGATCACCGCGTCGGACGGGAGGGATCGGTGGAGCAGGAGCACGTCGATCAACGCTTGGGTCCCGGCCACGTCGCCGCTGGTCTTGCGGGCCGCGGCCCAGAACGCGTCGTGGGCCGCGGTGAATGCTCCGGCGGCGCGGGCCTGCGCGAGGGCGGTGGAGCCGGGGAACGCGCCGGGCTTGTGCCGCAGCACTTCGAGGTAGTGGTCCAGCTCGACCCGGGTCACGCCACGGGTGCCGAGGCGAGGGTGGGTGGCGAGGACGGTGCGGCCCTCGAACACGACCACGCACGAGGCCCGCAGGGACACGCGGACGCGTTGGCCGATGAGGTGCGCGGGGACGGAGTACTTGACCATGCGGACGGTGATCAGGGCGGAGCGGTCGACGCGGGGGTGGAGGATCAGGCCGGGGTCGAAGTCGTCGGCCGGCAACGGTGCCAGGTGGGGCAGCTCGGCGTGGTGGTCCTGCCCGATCGTGTTGGCGTGGCCGGTGATGCGGCGGGTGTTGTCGTCGTGCTCCCAGGCGCGGATCTTGTCGTTGAGTTCGTCCAGGGTGGCGACTTCGGGCATGGGGGTGAGGTGGTTGCGGCGGAACCATCCGACCTCGCCCTCGACGCCGCCTTTCTCGTGGGCGCCGTCGATGCCGGGCTGGCAGTAGAACGCGTCGAAGCCGTAGTGGGAGCGGAACAGCACCCAGCGTTCGTTCTCGTCGCGTAGCCGGTCGCCGCCGTGGATGACCTGGACGACGGCGGAGGTGAGGTTGTCGTAGCGGATGTGGCGGGTGGGGATGCCGCCCAGGGCGTGGAAGGCCTCGATGTGTCCTTCGAGGAAGGCCTCCTGTCCGCCGGTCGGGTAGACGCGGTGGATGGCCTTGCCGGAGTGGGACAGGCGGTAGACGAACATGTGGCACTTGGTCTTGACGCCGTCCAGGATGACGTAGACCTCGCCGAAGTCGACCTTGGCCTCCGCGCCGGGGGCGTGGTCCTGCGGCACCATCGCCTCCACCCGGCGCCCGGCCTCCAGATCGATCTGCGCGCGCCTGACCCGGACGTAGTCCCGCACCGTGGAGTAGGACAGGTCGGTGGCGCCGTGCTCGTCGCGCAGCCGGGCCAGGATCCTGGTCGCGGTATGGCGCTGCTTGCGCGGCGCGGTCAGGTCATAGGTGAGCATCTCGTCGATCGCCGGCTTGTACGGGTCCAGGCGCGGTGCTGTGCGGACCGGTTTCTTGCGGGGTGGGGGTTCGGCTGCGGCGAGTGCCTGGCGGACGGTGCGGCGGTGGACTCCGTGTTTGCGGGCGAGCTCGCGGATGGACAGGCCATCGACTCGCGCGTCGTGGCGGATGTCGGCGTACAGCTGCACTCGTGATCCCATCTTGGCTCCCTTGCCCTCGCGACTGGTTCCCAGTGATGGGGACCAGCGTGAAGGGGTGGGGCCAGTTCAGACCGTCAACACCCCGGCAAGTCGCACGCGGGGCCAGATCAGGCCGTCACAACGGGGCCGAACCAAGCTGTCACAACCATCCTATGGCCTGACCTGCGCATTTGCCTACCCGGGGGATAGGGCCGGTGCGTACGACGCGAGAGTCGGGGGCTCTACTGAGGGAGGGGCGGGTGTACTCCACGAGGTGCGGGGGTTCACGCAGTACGCACAA
>CAJZFF010000274.1 GCA_915069725.1 uncultured Actinomyces sp. | reverse complement strand
AGCGCAAGGACAACGGTCAGCACGGCAGCAGGAATGACCAGGGCCCCCACTGAGCTGAACGCTTCAGAGGGTCGCAGGCACCCACCGCCAGTACCGAACCACCTCACATCCCGACGGACATGAGCAACAGCAGCACCGACACCGGCGCCCCGACGCAGCAGGCCACCGAGGACTACCGCCACTACCTGCGCCCTCACTACCAGCCCGGTATTCCCGCGGCGATCGAGGTTCCCGACGCGCCGCTGAGCGAACTGCTGGAGACGGCGGCGCGCTTCTACCCCGACCGGGTCGCCATCGACTTCCTGGGTGCAGCGATGACCTACCAAGAGCTGCTGGAGGCCTCGGAGCGGGCGGCGCAGGTGCTGCGGACCTCGGGGGTGCACAAGGGCGACCGGGTGGCCCTCATCATGCCGAACTGTCCGCAGCACGCTGTGGCCCTCTACGGGGCGCTGCGCGTCGGCGCAGTGGTGGCCGAGCACAACCCGCTGGCGCCCGCCGAGGAGATCCGCTCCCAGCTGGACGCGCACGGGGCCCAGGTCGTCATCGTGTGGGAGAAGGGCGTCCGCCTCGTCACGGATGCGGCTGCTAGTTCGCACGACGGCGATGCGCTCCAGGGGCGCACGGTCTTCAGCGTGGATCTTTCAGCCGCAATGCCGGTGCGTCTGCGCGCCGCGCTGCGTCTCCCGGTGGAGCGGGCCCGCCGGCAGCGGGCATCCTTCCGGACCCAGAGCCTGCCGGCAGGGGTGCGCTCCTGGGACAAGGAGGTGGCCGGCGCTCACCGGGTCCCCTCACGCTTCCCCTACCCGGGAGGCTCCGACGTCGCGGTCCTGCTGCACACCGGTGGGACGACCGGCACCCCCAAGGCGGCGATGCTCACGCACACCAACTTGCGGGCCAACGCCAACCAGGCCATCGCCTGGGTGCCGATGCTGCATGAGGGCGGGGAGAACTTCCTGTGCCTGCTGCCCTTCTTCCACGCCTTCGGGCTGACCTTCAACCTCTTCTGCGCGGTGCAGAAGGCCGCCACCCAGGTGATGCTGCCCAAGTTTTCGGTGGATCAGGTGCTCGCCGCGCACGAGCGGCGCCCCTTCACCTTCTTCGTCGGCGTGCCGGTCATGTTCGAGCGGATTCTGCGCGGTGCGAAGAAGAAGGGCGTGGATCTGACGTCGATGCGCTACGGGGTGTGCGGGGCGGCGCCGATGCCGCTCGCGATCGCCGCCGAGTGGGAGGCGGTCACGGACGGGTTCATCGTCGACGGTTACGGCATGACCGAGGCGAGCCCGATCGTCGCCGGCACGCCCATGGGCCCCAGCAGGCGTCTGGGGGCGTTGGGCTTGCCCTTCCCGTCCACGGACGTGCGCGTCGTCGACCCCGAGGAGCCGGACCCCGACCGGGAGGTGCCCGACGGCGAGCCGGGCGAGCTGCTGGTGCGCGGCCCCCAGGTCTTCGCCGGCTACTGGGAGGATGAGGCGGCCACGCAGGCCGCGATCCTGCCGGGTGGGTGGCTGCGCACGGGCGACATCGTGCGCCGGGAGGACTCCTTCCTGTGGATGGCCGACCGCAAGCGCGAGCTGATCCTCACCGGCGGCTTCAACGTCTACCCCAGTCAGGTGGAGGCGGCGATCCGCTCCATGACGGGCGTGGCCGACGTCGCCGTGGTGGGGCTTCCCGACGGCGCGATGGGCGAGCTCGTGTGCGCCGCCGTGGTCCTGGCCGAGGGGACCGAGCCGGGGTCGGTGACCCTGGAGGCGGTACGGGAGCACGCCGAGCGGACGGTCCCGCGTTACGCGCTGCCGCACCGCCTGGAGGTCATCGACGAGATGCCGCGCTCCCAGATCGGCAAGATCCTGCGTCGAGTCGTGCGCGAGAAAGTGCTCGCCAGCGCCGCGGAAGAGGGCTGAGCGGCCGCGGTACCGGTCGTCTCTGAGCCCGCCCGGGGCTTACGGGGTCAGTGCCCGCTCCCAGGGCTCGACGTCGCCGGGGACGACCCGGAAGATCGGGTGCGCCTCAAGCCGCTCGGGCAGGGGCAGGAGCTCGGGGGCACGCCCGGCCAGCTTGGCCTCAAGGTGTCTGCGCTCCAGGTCCATCTGGCCCTCGGTGACCGTCAGGCTGACGCCGGTGCACTCCGGCTCGCGCAGGTCGATGCGGGTGGCGTCGAAGCGGTAGCCGCGCTGGACGGCCTCCTCTCGCAGCCCCCACAGGTAGGCGCCCACCGCCACCGCGGGCGTGGCCGGGGCCGGGACACCCCGGAAGCGCTCGAGCTGGGGATGGTTGCGGTAGCCGCGGGTGCGTCCGGCCAGGACCGCCTGGGCCAGGAGCGACTCGCGCCAGCAGGCCACCAGGCCCGCACGGTCCAGGTGGCTCGGGTGCAGCGACCACATGCGCATAGCGAGCGTGTCCTGCCGGTTCTCAGAGCAGTCCGGAGGCTGCCAGGACCTCACGCAGGGCGGCGACCTCGGCCTCCTCGGCGCGCACGAGGGGCAGGCGCAGGGTGGGGCTGGGCAGGCGTCCCTGGAGGTGCAGGGCCTCCTTGGCCATGACGGCCCCCTGCCCGCCGCCCATGATGGCGTGGACCAGGGGGCGCAGGCTGCGGGCAAGGGTGCGGGCGCTGGCCAGGTCTCCGGCGTCGACGGCGTCGATCATCTGGCGCCAGGAGTGGGCATCGGCGTGGGCGGCCACGGAGATGACGCCGGAGGCGCCGTGGGTGAGCCAGGCGAAGTTGAGGCCGTCGTCGCCGGAGTAGTACTCCAGGCCGGTGGACTCCATGCGGCGGAAGCCCTGCTCGACGTCGCCGGTGGCGTCCTTGACGGCCTTGACGCGGGGGTTCTCGGCCAGGCGGGCCAGGGTCTCCTCGGTGATCTTCACGCCGGTGCGCCCGGGGATGTCGTAGACCATGACGGGCAGGTCGGTGGCCTCCACGACGGCGTTGATGTGCCGGTAGACGCCCTCCTGGCTGGGGCGGTTGTAGTAGGGGGCGTTGATGAGCAGGCCCTCGGCACCGGCCTCCTGGGAGGCCACGCCGATGCGCACCGCGTGGGCGGTGTCGTTGGAGCCGGCGCCGGCCATGACCATGGCGCGTCCGGCCAGGGCGTCCTTGACCTGGCGGATCAGCTCCTGCTTCTCGGGAGTGTGAGTGGTCGGGGACTCACCGGTGGTGCCCGACAGGAGGATCAGGTCGGCGCCGTCGTCGACCAGGCTGACCGCCAGGGCTCGGGCGGCGTCGTAGTCGACCTCCCCACTGGGCGTGAAGGGGGTGACCATGGCGACGCCGACGGAACCGAAGCTGCGGGAGGGGGCTGCGCTCATGGCGCCACCCTAACGCGTACCGGTCCGGCGGAAGATGCGTTCTCACGATCTGTCGGATAGGCGAGCGGACCGCCTACAAGCCCATTATGTCCGAATGGGACGACTTTGAAGTCTCCGTCCCCTACCAATGCCGGGTCGGGACCCCTCCGACCTGCACAAACGCAATTTGGCTCCGTGAGACGACCCAGTCAAAGTCGTCCCGTACGGACACTTTCCCACCACACGCCTTGCCACCGAGCGCTCTCCAGGCCTTATGCCCATGGCGCCCGGGCTTCCAACACCGACATGCACAACGGTCCTAGGCTCGGGGCATGGACTCCTCGACCCCCGCAAGCTTCTCGCCTTCCAGCAGCCGGAACGACTCCGTTCTGGGCGCCGATCCGCTGGCCGGACTCGGCTCCGACCTGGACGCGCGCGCACCGCACCAGCACTCCCAAGGCGCTCACGACCCGCATGATCACGACGGCCCCCAGGTACCAGGGGGCTTCGTGCGCCCTGCCCGGGCGGAGGACCTGGCGGCGATCGGTCGGGTCCAGGCCGCCACCATGCTCGCTTCCCTGGAGGCCGGTCACACCGCCGAGCACGACGCTCCACTGCC
>CAJZFF010000273.1 GCA_915069725.1 uncultured Actinomyces sp. | reverse complement strand
TACGGGCTGGACTACGCCGAGCGGTACCGCAACCTGCCATTCATCGGTACGCTGCGCCCTGAGGTCTACGGGGGCTGACTGACCCAGGTCAACCTTGACGCAACCTGAGGGTCAGACGGAAAAATAACGGGATGTGGCCTCTGAGCGCCGTCGTCGGGCGGCGGTCAAGGGCCCCCGGAACTGCGACGTACCCCCCTTTCTAAGGTGGTCGGAGTCGCGTACGTTACGTTAAGATAACAAGTGTAGGTCGCCGGTGGATGCCCTCTCCCGGCGGGTGACGTGGAAGGACTGTTGGTAACAGTGAAGAAGACTGTGCGTCGACGCGCCCCGAGGCTGGTCGGCCTCGCCGGTGCGGTGGTGCTGTCGTCCTCGCTGAGCTTCCCCGTGATGGCTCCGGTGGCGGCCGAGCCGACCTCCGGCGGCACATTTAATACGGTCGCCGAGATGGCGCAGGCCAGCGGGGCTTCCGGCACCCTGACCACCCTCGGTGACGAGGCGCCCGGCGACGGCGGTGGCCTGACCTACGACGTGCAGAGCACGAGTCCCGAGGGCGCGCTGGGTGCCGTCTCGGTCATGCTGGCCGATGGTCAGTGGGCCGTGCCGCAGGGGCTCCCTGCTGGCCCGGCCGTTGGCGCGGACGGTACTGCCGCCAACGACGTCGTGGCTCGGACCCAGTCCTTCGTCAACGCCGGAGGCTCCCTGGTGTCGGACGCGGCGCGTCCCACGCCGCTGTCGGGCGCGAACGTGCGTGCCAGTGGCTCCGCCCCGTACGCGATCACCTCCTCGGCCCTGGTGGGCATGGTCCTCTCCGGCTGGGACTACTCGCACACCACGTATGCGGCGGACCAGAACACCCAGGTCGGCTATCGGGCCGATGTCGGGCAGGACCTCTCCGGAAGCTGGAAGCCGGACGACCTGGCCGGCTGGTTCAACTCCCAAGGACGCCTGTGGCTGAACACGGACGGCTCCATCAACCCCGGGGACATCGTCTTCTTCTCCCGCCCCACGCCCGGCGGGCAGAACGCCCCCGACTCGGCGTCCGCCCAGTCCGCGGTGTTCGGAAACGTTTACGACGTCGGCATCTACGTCGGCGACAACCAGGTCGTGCGGGCCTCGACCGGCACCGCCCAGGCGCAGACCCTGGATGCTCAGGCGATGGCCGAGGTGGCCTTGGTGGCGCGCCCGCAGTGGTCCGCTCCGGAGACCGGCGCGACCACACCAACGGATCAGCAGCGCGCCAGCGCTGGTGCTAGTAGCACTGCGACGCCGGCCCCGGAGGCCTCGGCGTCGGCCTCATCCCAGGCGAAGCCTCAGCAGGGCCCGGCTGCGGGGGCCCCGTCCTCCAACGGCGGCTCCGTGCCGGACGGCGCGAGCGCCGGCTCGCAGTCCTCGAGCGGGGCTGGGAGCAGTGACCACAACGAGGTCGTGGTGGGTGCTGGTAGCAGCCAGGACGCGAAGGGGCGCACGAGCGCCGCTGAGCGGCCTTCGGCCCAGAGTGTTCGGGAGCGGTGGCTGCCGGTGACGGGTGTGGCGATCGGTGTGCTGTCCGTGGCCGCGATCCTGCTGTCTGCCGGCCTCATCGTCCTGCGCCTGCGCCGCTCCTGAAGCGGGGGCGGCGCGCGGGGCGGCTTGGTGGCCGGCCCGCTACACGAGCGTCGGCTCCCACGGCGCCTACGGGATGGGCGTCATCGACGTCGTCGCGGACGCACCGTAAGGCGCACGAACGCACCCCGGCCCTTAGTCCTCGGCCCTATGGTGCGTCCTCGCGGCCAGGCAGCCTCCATCGGCCCGCTCGGCCGGATCTTCCCGGCCACGCCCGGCGCGAACGTGAGCAAGCGCAATGGGACCTTTGCCGTGCTATCGGCTAACGTCTGAGGGTCAAGTATGTTGAAGGGACCTACCGCACGATGAAAGATTCTGGGCGCGAGCCCGGCCGCAAGGACTCGGACAAGCCGGGCAAGGCCGGTAAGAACGACCGCAACAAGCGCGACCGCAAGCTCCGCGACACCCTGGGCAACCCGTTCCTGTGGTTGGTGCCCTTCCTCCTGGTCGTCATCCTCGGCTGGGCCGTCTTCTCCTCGATGTTCGGCTACCGCACCATCGACACCTCCGACGGCCTGACGCTCCTGCGGGACAAGCCGGACACGATCAAGTCGATCACCGTCGTCGACGGCAACCAGCGCGTCGAGCTGGACCTCACCACCACCTACGTCCAGCCCAAGAAGAAGGGCATCGAATCGCGCCCGGTGGGCAAAAAGGTCGAGTTCTCCTACACCGACGCCCAGGCCGAGCAGGTCGACCGCCTCGTGCAGGCCGCCGCCCCCAAGGAGGGCTTCAACTCCGTGGTGCCCACCACCAGCTGGTGGTCCTCCCTCATCCAGCTGCTCGTGCCGGCCCTGCTGCTGGGCGGCTTCATGTGGTGGATGCTGAGCCGCATGGGCGGCGGGCGCGGCGGCGCCATGGGCTTCGGCCGCTCCAAGGCGAAGGTCGGCTCCAAGGAGATGCCCGACGTCACCTTCGACGACGTCGCCGGCGAGGACGAGGCCGTCGAGGAGCTCGAGGAGATCCGCGAGTTCCTCTCCGAGCCGGACAAGTTCCGCGCCGTCGGCGCCAAGATCCCCAAGGGCGTCCTCCTCTACGGCCCGCCCGGAACCGGTAAGACCCTCCTGGCCAAGGCCGTCGCCGGCGAGGCCGGCGTGCCCTTCTTCTCCATGGCCGCCTCCGAGTTCGTCGAGATGTTCGTCGGCGTGGGCGCCTCGCGTGTGCGCGACCTGTTCGACCAGGCCAAGGAGAACGCCCCCGCCATCATCTTCGTCGACGAGATCGACGCCGTCGGCCGCCACCGCGGCTCCGGCACCGGCGGCGGGCACGACGAGCGCGAGCAGACCCTCAACCAGCTCCTCGTCGAGATGGACGGCTTCGACGCCAACACCAACGTCATCCTCATCGCCGCCACCAACCGCCCCGACGTCCTGGACCCGGCCCTCCTGCGCCCGGGCCGCTTCGACCGGCAGGTCAGCGTCGAGGCCCCCGACATGGCCGGGCGCGCCGCCATCCTCAAGGTCCACGCCAAGGGCAAGCCCTTGACCGACGACGTCGACCTCGACCTCGTGGCCAAGCGCACCCCCGGCTTCACCGGCGCGGACCTGGCCAACGTCCTCAACGAGGCCGCCCTGCTCACCGCCCGCTCCAACGCCCACCTCATCGACAACCGGGCCCTGGACGAGGCCATCGACCGAGTCATCGCCGGCCCGCAGAAGCGCACCCGCGTCATGCGCGACCACGAGAAGCGCGTCACCGCCTACCACGAGGCCGGCCACGCCCTGTGCGCCGCCGCCGGCGCCTACTCCGACCCGGTCACCAAGGTGACGATCCTGCCGCGAGGGCGCGCCCTGGGCTACACGCAGGTCATGCCCCAGGACGACAAGTACTCCACCACCCGCAACGAGCTGCTCGACCAGCTCGTCTACGCCATGGGCGGGCGGGCCGCCGAGGAGATCATCTTCCGCGACCCCACCACCGGCGCCTCCAACGACATCGAGAAGGCCACCGCCACGGCCCGCAAGATGGTCACCGACTACGGCATGACCAGCGCGGTCGGCGCCGTCAAGCTCGGCACCACCGAGAGCGAGACGGTCCTGGGGCTCAACGCCACCAGCCGCGACTTCTCCGAGCAGGTCGCCGCCACCGTCGACGCCGAGGTCCGCAACCTGCTGGACACCGCCCACCGGGAGGCCTGGGAGATCCTCACCCGCAACCGCGCCGTGCTCGACGAGCTGGCCGAGGAGCTCCTCACCCGCGAGACGCTCCTGGAGAAGGACCTGGAGAGGATCTTCGAGGGCGTCATCAAGCAGCCCGAGCGGCCCCTGTGGCGCAGCGACGAGACGCTGCCCGACGTCGAGGGTTCGCCC
>CAJZFF010000272.1 GCA_915069725.1 uncultured Actinomyces sp. | reverse complement strand
CCGACGGTGCGGCGCCGCGGGCTCTGGGGCGGGTGGAGGACCTGCCCTTGAGCGAGGGCATGCTCATCGCCCACTACCAGCTCACGCAGGACGCGGGCATCGGTCGGGCCATCGAGGCCTCGCGCGGCATGCGCTGCTACGGGGCGGCCGCCCTGGAGATGGCGGAGGTGGCCGTCGGTGGCGCGGTCGTCTACGCCCAGCCGCGGCTCCAGCCCTGGGACGTCGCGGCCGGTGCGCTGCTGTGCTCCGAGACCGGCGCCATCCTCACCCGGATGGACGGGGCGCCCTTCGACGTGCGCCGCGCCGGGTCCCTGCTCGTGGGCACCCCCACGGCCCACGCCGAGGTGCTGGAGCACCTGCGCACCACCGGTGACTGAGGCTTGCAGGGCCGGGCTGCTCCGCGCGGCCGCTCGGGTCTCGCCGTCGGCGCTCTGACAGCCGCGCCTTTCCACCAACAAATTCTTCATAAACGACCCGGAGCCGCGTCGTTTATGAAGATTCGGTCGAAGTGTTAGGCGAGTGCCGGCACTTGGCAGCCGCCAGCCCCTGCGGTCGCCTCCCACTCCACCCGCTCAGCGGGTGATCGTCTAGGCTCGCGGCATGGCGACTCCGGAGTTCATCGTCTCCCTGCGGCAGAAGATCGGGCACGACATGCTGTGGCTGCCGGGGGTGAGCATCGTCGTCGTCGACGAGGCCGGCCGGCTCCTGCTGGGGCGGCGCGCCGACAACGGGCGGTGGGCGGTGGTCTCCGGCATCCCCGAGCCCGGCGAGCAGCCCGCGGTGGCGATCCGGCGCGAGTGCCTGGAGGAGACCGGCGTGGACGTGGAGGTGCTGGCCATCACAAGCGTGACCGCGGGCGAGCCCTTCGCCTTTCCCAACGGGGACAACTGCGTGTTCATGGACATCAACTTCGTGGGGCGAGCGAGGCCCGGCAGCGCGGATCGCGCCCACGTGGCCGACGACGAGTCCACGCAGGTGGGCTGGTTCGCGCCGGACGCGCTGCCCGAGCCGCTGCTGAGCTCGACCCCCGGACGCATTGAGGCGGCCCTGGCCTGGCTGGCCGACCCGACGTCGGGCGCGCGCTTCCACCCGGCGTCCTGACGCCAGCTGCCGCCTTCGGTCGGGGGCATCGACGGGGATATCCGGGGGCATCCGGGTACGCCGACGGGGGCATTCCGCGCGTCGGGGTGCCGTCTCTTCCGGCCGGGGACAGTGTGCGCGTACGGGAACAGGATTCCTGTCCCCGACGGCGTCGAATGTCCCCGGCCGTGACGATATGTCCCCGGCCGTACGAGGGGTACGGCAGTCGCGGTCAGGCCTCGGGAGCCTCGATGCCGATGCGCCGGAGGCCCTCGGCCTGCGCGCTGTTCGGGTCCAGCGGCCTGGCGGCGGTGAGGACAACGCGCACGCCCTCGGGGGTGACTACCTCGACCTCGCGGGAGTTCCACGGGGTGACGCGCGGGCCGGTGACGCTGCCCGGCCGGCGCTGCTCGCAGGCCGCGGCGATCTCGTCGATCTGGGACAGGACGCAGGAGAAGCTGACGCTCATCGAGGGGCCGTCGGCCAGGGCGGGCGCCTGCGGCGTCGGCACCAGGAGGACGTCCTGGAAGGCCCAGCGGCGCAGGTGCACCAGCTGGCCGGGAATACTGAACAGAGTAAAGAAGCCCAGCGCCTCGGTCCAGAAGTCGACCGAGGCATCCAGATCCGACGTCGGGACGGTGACGAACATCGGCATGCCGTAGATGCCGCGGAAGGGCTCAGGCGGCTGGGCGTCCTCGCTGGGCGCGGGCACGGGGCTCATCTCGAATGCGTTGAAGGTGCTCATGCGGAGCAGCCTCGTCCCTCACGCTACGTGAGGGTCAAGGCCGGCCCGGATCGCAGTTCCGTCTCATCGCCGCCGGCAAGAGACCACGATCCTGACCAGAGTGTCGGTACCTGTTGGCATGATGGGACTTGCCTCCCTTCGGCACCTTCTCCCGGAACACCCGTTGTCCTTGCCGGGGAGGAAGGAGCCGGGAAGGAGGTGAGGGCCGTGTCCAAGCCGAGAGGTCGGCACGTCAGAGTCCGCAAGGGCAAGGTAACGGCCCGGAAGGTGAGCGAAGTACTCAACGCTGTCGCTCGCCTGATCCGGGCCGTCGGTGTCCTTGTGGATGCCCTCAGCAAGTGGATCGGCTAAGCCGAACTCTTGCGAGGGGAGTCATCCGGATAGCAGCCGGATGGCTCCCCACCATTATGGCGGAGTGGCGACGAGCATGTCCACATCGCACTGTCACACTCACCGCCGGTATGATGCGGGTATGGCTCAGAAGATTGCGGTGAGCCTCCCGGACGAGCAAGTCATCTCGATTCGCCGTGCCGTTGAACAGGGGCGAGCACCTTCGGTGTCAGGATTCATCAGCGCAGCGGTCGCGCGCGTCCAACAGGAGGACGGCCTGGCGCAGCTGCTGGACGCGCTTGACCGCGAGCTCGGCCCCGTCAGCGACTCCGACCTGGCATGGGCGGACAAGGAGCTGGGCCTGGCATGACCGCCGCCGGCAGAGAAACCGCGAAGGGGCTGACCCTGGACACCGGCGCAGTGCATCCCAGCCGCCCACTGATCGAGGTGTAGGCGGTTACCGCAAACACCGGCGGGGACATCCTGCTCCGCCGGGTGCGCCCCCTTCCCAGCCGGGGACATCCTGCGCGTGCGGGGACAGGAATTCCGTCCCCGTACGCGTCGATGGCACCCGCCTGCGAGTTCTTGTCCCCCGCGGTACGAGCCAGCGTGAGAGCCAGTGAGGGGGAATCACTCCGCGGGCGGCTCGACGACGAGCGGCGCCTCTCCTGGCGCACGCACCTCGGCACGGGGTGCCGGTTCCAGGGCCAGACTCACGTGCAGCCGCTGGCCCTCCTCGCCGACGGCGTCGTAGGACAGTCGCGGGTTGTCCAGCTCGGTGACCTCGGTGCAGGCGCGCACGAGCCAGGGGTGGCGGCGTCGCAGCCCGATGAGGTCCTGATGGAGCCGCAGCATCCAAGCCCCCTGCGGCGCGAGCCCGGACGGCGTGGCAGGCAGGGCGGGGCGGACCTCGTCGTCGCCGCCGAGGGTCTCGGTCTTCACCCCACGGAAGGCCTGCTCGTCCCCGTAGTAGACGCTGGGCACACCGCCCACGGTCATGAGCAGGACGACGGCGAGCGCCGCCCCGCCGGCCCCGACCTTGCTGGCGATGCGGGTGACATCGTGGTTGCCGACGAAGGTGGCCGGGACGAACCGGTCCAGCAGCTCGTTGTGGCGCTTGAGGCACCAGTCGAGCTCGTAGAAGTTGACGTCGGCCAGCGAGCTCCAGGTGGCCTTCCACAGCTCGTACTGGGTGACGGTGTCCACGGTGGAGGCCTCCACGAAGCCGGCGTAGTCGCCGTGGATGACCTCGCCCATGAACCAGGCGTCGGGGTGGCGCTCGCGCACGGCGGGCAGGACGCTCGCCCAGAAGGCGGGGTCGACGGCGTAGGCGGCGTCCAGGCGCCAGGCGCTCGCGCCGCGGTCGAGCCAGTGGGTGAGCACCCGCACGGCCAGGTCGCGCACCTCGGCGGAGTCGTGGTTGAGGGCGGCCAGGGACTCGTGCCCCTCGAAGGTGGCGTAGCCGGGGCCGGACGGTTCGGCATCGCTCCCGCCAGCACCATCCCCGACGGAGGCGTCGTCGAAGCGGAAGAGGCCGCGCTCCTCTCCCCCGGCGCGGGCGGCCCGGAAGAGGGGGTGCTCGGTGCCGACGTGCCCGAGGACGCCGTCGAGCATGAGGGCCAGGCCCCGGGTGCGGCAGGCCTCGGCGAGGCGGTCGAAGGCGGCGTCGTCACCCAGGCGGGGGTCGATGCGCAGGTGGTCGGTGGTGTCGTAGCCGTGGGTGGATGAGGCGAAGATCGGCCCGAGCGACAGGCCGTTGGCG
>CAJZFF010000271.1 GCA_915069725.1 uncultured Actinomyces sp. | reverse complement strand
CGGTCGGCCGCCCCTCGGAGCGACCGACCGCCGAGTGTCTCGTTGTCGGATCGTCAGCCCACCAGGTCGGCCACGATCTGCAGGAGGTCCTGCAGGTGCCGGTTGGACAGGAACTCCCGGCGCACGGACTCGTGGGCGACCAGCCCCATCTCCTGGGCCCGCTCGGGGAAGAGCAGCAGGTCGCGCACGGCTTCCGCCCAGGCGACACCGTCGGCCGGGTCGACCAGGACGCCGTCGACGCCGTCGTCGATCTGGTCGCGGATGCCGCCCACCGCGGAGGCGACCACCGGGGCCTTCTTCCACATCGCCTCGGCCACGGTCAGTCCGAAGGCCTCGATGAGGGAGCGCTGCGTGACGACCGAGCTGACTCGCTGGACGGCGTTGACGACGGTGGCGTTGACCTCCCGGTCCTCCATGCTCACCGCGGCCACGTGGATCCGCGAGGCGACCGATTCCGGCAGCACCGAGCAGCGCTCCACGATCTGGGCGAGGGTGGCCTGCGACTCGGGACCGTCCGGGGTCGGGCCGACCAGCAGCAGGTGGGCGTCCTCCGGCAGCACGGCGATGTTCTCAGCGAAGGCCTCCACCAGCTCCAGGCCGCCCTTGAGGCGGTCCCAGCGGTTGACCTGGGTGACGACCCGGGCGCCCAGAGGCACCGGGCCGCCGGCCAGGACCGGGTCATCGGCCAGGCCGCGGAAGGCGTCGACGCGCCCGTCGTGACGCATGAATGGCACCGCCTCGAAGGGCGGCTCGCCGGCGAAGATCCCGGACAGGCGCGCCACTGACCAGGCCTCGTCCAGGTCCAGGACCCGGTTCTTGGGGGAGTCGGCGTCGATGGAGGGGGCCAGGACCGCGCAGCGCTCGGCCTCGATGTAGGGCGGGCGGTACTCGGGTCGGGAGACGATGACGAGATCCACGTCCTCCAGGTAGCGGTCCAGGAAGGCCCAGGCGTAGTCGGCGGCCTCGCCTGCGCCCTCGGCCCCGGCGTGGCAGCGCCAGATGACCGTTGCGCCCGCCGCCTTGAGGGCCTTGGCCAGGCCCGCCGTGGGCGGGTCGTGCAGGATGACGACGTCGTCGGGGCGGACCTCCTCGACGATGTTCTCCGCGTTGGAGGCCAGGACGTGCTCGTAGATGTCGCGCTGCTTGTCCCCGAGCTTGCCGCCGTCGCCGTGGTCCCCGTGGATGCCGGCGTGCAGGCGGGCCGCGATCCGAGTGAACTCCTCGGGGGCGTCCAGGGTCAGCCAGCGCACGTGAAGGCCGGCGCCCAGGGAGTAGCCCACAAGGGGGGCGACCGTCTCCGCGGGTCCCGAGCCGGCGGCTGCCGACGGCGTGACCGTCCACACGGTGCGCCCCTCCAGCAGGGCCTCGGCCCCGGTCAGGCTGGTGTGCAGTCGTTTGATGGCCACCTCGTCCAGGTGGCTCTCCAGGTGCGACAGGGGCAGCGGGGCGACGTCGATGTCTCTCATGCCATGATCTTCCCCCGAATTCTTGTGAGGCGCAGCACTTTGGGCTTGGGCGTGGCGTCTTGTTGCTGTTTCGGCATTCTTCTGGCTGGATTCCGCAGAGCGCCGATCGGGCTCGCGTGGGGTGCTCGGGGTGTGCGGGGCGCGGTCCCGCGTGGGTGGTGGTGTGAGGTTCCGTGGGCGTGGGTAGGCTTGGCTCGGCCGCACTCCCTCGTCAACCAGGAGCCCCCATGGCGTCCGAGCCCATGATCCCCGCCGCCCACCCCGACACCGTCGCCGACGCCGCCGCGACGCCCGACAGGGAGATGCCCTGGAAGGAGCTGGGCCTCAAGGCCGACGAGTACGAGTCCATCCGCGAGCTGCTGGGGCGCCGTCCCACCAACGCCGAGCTGGCCATGTACTCGGTCATGTGGTCCGAGCACTGCTCCTACAAGTCCTCCAAGATCCACCTGCGCCAGTTCGGGGCCAAGACCACTCCCGAGATGCGCGAGCACCTCCTGGTCGGCATGGGGGAGAACGCCGGCGTCGTCGACATCGGTGACGGCTGGGCCGTGACCTACAAGGTCGAGTCCCACAACCACCCCAGCTACGTCGAGCCCTACCAGGGGGCCGCCACCGGCGTGGGCGGCATCGTGCGCGACATCATCTCCATGGGGGCGCGGCCCGTGGCCGTCATGGACCAGCTGCGCTTCGGCGCCGTCGACCACCCCGACACCGCGCGCGTCGTCCACGGCGTCGTGGCCGGCGTGGGCACCTACGGCAACTCCCTGGGCCTGCCCAACATCGGCGGCGAGACCGAGTTCGACTCCTCCTATCAGGAGAACCCACTGGTCAACGCCCTGTGCGTGGGCGTGCTGCGCCACGAGGACATCCACCTGGCCAACGCCACCGGCGCCGGCAACAAGGTGGTGCTCTTCGGGGCGCGCACCGGCGGCGACGGCATCGGCGGGGCCTCCATCCTGGCCTCGGAGTCCTTCGAGGACGGCATGCCCGCCAAGCGCCCCAGCGTCCAGGTGGGCGACCCCTTCATGGAGAAGGTCCTCATCGAGTGCTGCCTGGACCTGTTCGGCGCCGGGCTCGTGCTCGGCATCCAGGACCTGGGCGCCGCCGGCATCTCCTGCGCCACCTCCGAGCTGGCCTCCAACGGCGACGGCGGCATGCACGTCGACCTGGAGAAGGTGCTCCTGCGCGACCCCACCCTGACCGCCGGGGAGATCCTCATGAGCGAGTCCCAGGAGCGCATGATGGCCGTCGTCGCGCCCGACAAGCTCGAGGAGTTCATGGCCGTCATCGACAAGTGGGACGTCGAGGCCGCCGTCATCGGGGAGGTCAACGGCTCGGGCCGCCTGACCATCGACCACTTCGGGGAGCGGATCGTCGACGTCGACCCGCGCACCGTGGCCCACGAGGGCCCCACCTACGAGCGCCCCTACGCCCGCCCCGCCTGGCAGGACGCACTCAACGCCGACACCACCGAGCGCCTGGCCCGCCCCGAGTCCGCCACCGAGCTGGCCGAGCAGGTGCGCGCCGTCGTCACCAGTCCCAACCAGGCCTCCACCGCCTGGGTGACCGACCAGTACGACCGCTTCGTGCGCGGCGACACCGCCCTGTGCCAGCCCGACGACGCCGGCGTCATCCGCGTCGACGAGGCCACCGGCCGTGGCGTGGCCATCTCCACCGACGCCAACGGCCGCTTCACCAAGCTTGACCCCGCCACCGGCGCCGCCCAGGCCCTGGCCGAGTCCTACCGCAACGTGTGCACCGTGGGCGCCCGGCCCCTGGCCGTCACCGACTGCCTCAACTTCGGATCGCCGGAGGACCCCGACGCCATGTGGCAGCTCGTCGAGGCCATCACCGGCCTGGCCGACGCCTGCGCCGTCATGGGGGTGCCGGTCACCGGCGGCAACGTCTCCCTCTACAACTCCCACGGCAAGGTCAAGGGGCAGATCGACTCCTCGATCAACCCCACGCCCGTCGTCGGCGTCCTGGGCGTCATGGACGACGTGCGCCGGGCCAACCCCTCGGGCTGGCACGAGGAGGGCCTGGCCATCATGGCCCTGGGCGCCACCGCCGACGAGCTCGACGGCTCGGCCTGGTCCCGCGTGGTCCACGACCACCTCGGCGGGCTGCCCCCGCGCGTCGACCTCGAGGCGGAGATGGCGCTCGGGCGGGTGCTGCTGGCCCTGAGCGAGGCGGAGGGCCCCGGCGGCGAGCCGTTGGTGCGCGCCGCCCACGACTGCTCGACCGGCGGCCTCATCCAGACCCTCGTGGACTCCTGCCTGCGCTGCGGCGTCGGCGCCAGCGTGGACCTGACCGCCATCCAGGGCGAGGGCGTGGACGACTTCACCGCCCTGTTCTCCGAGTCCGGGGCCCGGGCGATCGTTGCCGTGCGCGAGGAGCTCGTGCCCGCGGTCACCGCGGCCGCGGAGGCCGAGGACGTCGCCGTGGCGCGTCTGGGGACCACCGGTGGCGACCTAC
>CAJZFF010000270.1 GCA_915069725.1 uncultured Actinomyces sp. | reverse complement strand
TCGGGCGCCATGCTCGTCCACCTGCGCCGCCAGGGGCGCGACCTCATCATGCCCTTCGACGCCGAGGCCACGCTGCCCGCCGGCTGGCAGGGCAAGACCCTGTTGCCGTGGGCCAACCGCATCGCCGGGTCCCGCTACGACTACGCGGGCACCGAGTTCCTCGTGGGCTGCAACGAGCCGGCCAGCGGCTCGGCCCTCCACGGCCTGGCCGGCTGGATGGACTGGCAGGTCGCCGACGACGACCCCTCCGGCCCCGATGACGGCGCCCCCCGCAGCCGCGTCGTCCTGGAGCTGAGCCTGCTGGCCTCCTACGGCTACCCCTGGAGCCTGGAGGCCAGTGCCTGCTTCGAGCTCGACGCCGAGCGCGGACTGAGCGTGACCGTGACCGCCACCAACGTCGGTGCGGCCCGTCCCTCTCCGCCGGTCCCCGGCGCGCCGGAGGTCGAAGGTGAGCCCGCCCCCGCTCCCTACGGCGTGTCCTGCCACCCCTACCTGACGCGCTCGGTGCCCCTGGACGACTGTGTCCTGACGATCCCGGCTGCCGAGGTCCTCGACGTTGATGAGCACATGGCCCCCACGCACCGGCGTGGCGTGGAGGGCACTGACTGGGACTGGCGGGGCGGCCGGCTCGTCGGGGCCACCCAGACGGACAACGCCTACACCGCCCTGCCCGAGGGCACCTGGGAGGTGAGCCTGCGCGGCGGGCAGGGGAACCGCGCCGTCGTCATGAGCTCGGACGTCCCCTGGGTGCAGGCCTACACCGCCGACGAGCTCTCCCGGCCCGGCGTGGCCATTGAGCCCATGACCTGCCCGCCCAACGCCTTCAACAGCGGTGAGGACCTCATCACCCTGGCGGTGGGGCAGTCCCACTCCTTCACCTACCGCCTGTACGAGGAGGACTGAGCGCGCAAGCAGCCTGCTGAGCCTGGAAGCGCAGAGAATGCACGGTGGGCGCCGTCGAGATGGATCGCTCGACGACGCCCACCGGCGTCTACAGGGGCGTGCTTCGCCCGGGTGTCAGCCCAGGCGCACCGGCTGTCCGGAGTGGGCCGACTCCGTGGCGGCCTCGGCCAGGCGCAGGGCGGCGATGGCGTCCTCGATGCCGGTGGGAGGCGTGGTGCCGGCCTCGACGGCCTCGATGAAGGCGCTCAGCTCGATGCGGTAGGCGTCGGCGTAGCGCTCCAGGAAGAAGTCGAGGTAGGGCTCCTGGGCGTCGGTGACCTCGCCGTTGGACAGGCGCACCGTGGTGGCGCGGATATTCTCGGCGAACAGGGCGCCCTCGCGGCCCGAGGCCTCGAGGCGCTGGTCGTAGCCGGAGGAGCAGTGGCGGTTGTTGATGATCGTGGCCACGGCGCCCGAGGCGGCCTTGAGGGTGACGACGGCGGCGTCGAAGTCGCCGGTGTCCTTCAGGGCCGGGTCGAGGTTCTGCCCGGCGGCGTAGACCTCCTCGATCTCGCCCAGGAAGAAGCGGGCGGTGTCGAAGTCGTGGATGGTCATGTCGCGGAAGATGCCGCCGGAGACCTTGATGTACTCCGCCGGCGGGGCGGCCGGGTCTCGGCTGATGATGGTCAGCTGCTCGATGTCGCCGATCCTGCCGGCCTCGACCGCGGCGCGGGCGGCGGCGAAGCTGGGGTCGAAGCGGCGGTTGAAGCCGAACATGACGGGCACCTCGACGGCGTCGAGTTCGGAGCGGGCCGCCTCGACGTCCTTCATGTCCAGGGCGATGGGCTTCTCGCACAGCACCGCCTTGCCCGCCTTGGCGGCGGCCAGCAGGTGGGGGATGTGCAGCGGCGTGGGGGAGCCGACGATGACGGCGTCGATCTCGGGGTCGGCGAAGACCTCCTCAGCGTCCTTGCAGGACCGGGCCCCGTAGGTGGCGGCGAGCTTCTCGGCCGCGTCCTCGAAGGGGTCGCAGACCAGTGCGAGCTGGGCCTGGGGGTGGGCGGCGATGGTCTTGGCGTGGACGTGGCCGATGCGGCCGGCGCCGATGACGGCGATGGAGAGCATCCTTGCTCCTTCTGCGTGTGAGTGGGTGTGTGGGTGAGTGGCTGAACTGCGGAACGTGGTGGGGTGGGCGCATCGACGGCGCGGAACGTGCGGACGTGCCCGAACATGCCGTGGACCCGCCCGGTGCGGCAGGTGCTGCTGCGGTCGTCCGGGCTCCCACCGGGGCCCGGCCGAGCCGGATCGGGGCCGCTCAGGGCTGGGGCATGATGACGTCGCGCACCAGGGCGTCCAGGTCGGCGTCGGCCTGGAGGAAGCCGCGCAGGGTGCGGCGGGTCGCACCGAAGGAGTCGAACTCCTCGGGCGTCATGCCGTCGGGCTCGTAGGCGCGCACGAACTCGGGGATCGACAGGAGCGTCTCCATGATCTCGGGGGCCACGGGCTCGTCGATGCGCTCGACGACCTTGTAGTCGGAGTCGTTGATGAGCTTCTGCCAGGCGAAGGGCGGGGAGACGACCAGGTCGCCGCCGACCAGCTCGGACCACTGCAGCACATTGCGGAAGGCGGCCGACAGCACGCGGGCGCGCAGGCCACGGGCCTGGAACTCCTGGTAGGCGCGCTTGAGGGCGGCCACGCCGCCCCACTCCAGGTGGCCGGGGTCGATGAAGAGCTTGTCCCGCTTGGCCACGATCTTGAGCCAGTCGTCCAGGCGACCGCCCATGAGGGTGACGACCGGACCCATGGTGGAGACGTCCTTACCCTCGGCCTCGCGGCGCTTGAGGCCGCGCTCGATGGCCTCACCGGTGGCCACGGCCTGGGGCACGGAGAAGGAGACAGTGACGTTGACCGACACGCCCCGGTAGGTGGCGTCCTCGATGGCCTTGACGCCCACGGAGGTGGCGGGGATCTTGACGATGATGTTCTTGGCCAGGTTGGAGAACTCCTCGGCCTGGTCGGCCAGGGCCTTGGCGCTGCGGGCCAGGCGCGGGTCGGTCTGCATCGACAGGCGGCCGTTGCGCCCCTTGTGCTCCTCGAAGATGGGCTCGAGCAGCGTGGCGGCCTCGATGCTCATCTCGCGCACGACCTGCCAGCCGATCTCGGACTCGGTGGCCTCGGGCATCTCCTCGGCCAGCTCGGCGATGCGGGGGAGCCACACGTCCTTGCGCTGGTTGATGCAGGTGTAGGCGATGGTGGGGTTGCAGGTGGCACCGACGCCACCGAAGGAGATGGACTGGCGCAGCTCGTCGGGGTCGGCCGAGTCGTTCCACAGGGCGGTGGGCGTGTTGCGGGCGGCGTCGAGAAGGGGTCCGGGGGTGTAGTCGATGCTCATCGGTTCTGTGCTCTCTTTCGGGTTCATCCGCGCAGGCGTCCTTGCAGCCGCGGTCCGGTAGCCCCTATTGAAGTGTGCTCGACGGTATCTGTCAATAAAATGTCAGGACAAAGATTCCTGGGAGTGGTGGTGACTCCTGTGTCGGGGTGAGAGCTAGCTGGAGAACAGCGAGGTCTCGAAGGTGTAGCGCGAGGCGCGGTAGATGTGCTGGCCGTACTCAATGACGCGACCCGACTGGTCGTAGGTGATGCGGGTGGCGGTCATGAGGGCGGCGCGGCGTCGCTCGTGGAGGAGGTCGGCCTCGCGGGTGGTGGCGTTGCGGGCTCCGATGATCTGCTTGGCCGTGGTGGGGATGACGTCCTGGGCGCGCAGCAGGTCGTAGAGGCCTCCGGCCTCCAGCTCCTCGCGGGTGGGGGCGATGGCCGCCGGCATGAGGTTGGACAGCACCGCGATCGGCTCGCCGTCGGCGCAGCGGATGCGGGTGCAGGTCACGACGGCGGTGCCCTCCTCGACCTCGAGGTGCTCGGCGGCCTCGGCGTCGGCCTCGTGCTCGACGTAGTCCAGCACGCTCGTGGAGGTCGTGTGGCCGGCAGCGGACAGGTCTGACAGCAGGCTCGTCAGCTGCATGGGGCGGTGGACGTGCATGGGGGAGACGATCGTGCCCACGCCCCGACG
>CAJZFF010000269.1 GCA_915069725.1 uncultured Actinomyces sp. | reverse complement strand
CACTCGCCCCAGCAGGTTGAGCCCGAGCCGCCGGTCGCCGTCGACCATGGCGTCCGTCAGGTGGCGCCCGCCGCCCCTGCCGTCCCCGCCACGAACGAGAGATCCGGTAACGGCAACCCGAACGTCAGCGACGATGACGACGACGCGAAGGGCTCGGTGCGCGACGTCGACACTGACGACCATGACAACGACATCGACGACTGACGCGCATGACGCACTGGCCAGCCGCCCCGGATGCGCGAGGGGCCGGAGTCAGACGAGCCGGTAGCCCATGCCGCGCACCGTCTCCACCCGGTCCTTGCCCAGCTTGTTGCGCAGGTAGGAGACATAGACCTCCACCACGTTGGAGCCGGGGTCGAAGTCCAGCCCCCACACGGCGCTCAGCAGCTGCTCGCGGCTGAGAACCTGACCGGGGTGGCGCATGAAGGTCTCGGCCAGGGCGAATTCCCGGGCGGAGAGCTCCACGGTCCTCCCCTCCAGCGTCAGGGTGCGGGTGCGCAGGTCCAGAACCATGTCGCGGTGAGTCAGGCGCATCTGGTCGGGGCCGGTGGCATCCGGGCGCAGCCGTACCCGAATGCGGGCCAGGAGCTCTTCGAAGGAGAAGGGCTTGGGCATGTAGTCGTCCGCGCCGCCCTCCAGACCGGCGACGCGATCGGCCACCGAGGAGCGCGCCGTGAGCATGATGACCGGCGTTCCCACTCCTTGGCCGCGCAGCTGCTGGAGCACCTCGAAGCCGTCGATGTCGGGCAGGCCCACATCCAGGATGATGAGGTCGAAGTCCTCCTGGACCGCCAGGGCCACGGCCTGCCCGCCCTCGGCAGTGGTGTGCGTGGTGAACCCGGCCGCCTTGAGACCCTTGGTGAGGAAGGCGACGATGCGGGGCTCGTCCTCAACGATGAGGATGCGGCTCATGGTGAGTGACTCCTTCGGGAGGCTGTCGGGGGCTGAGCGGGGAACGAGTCCCCGGCAGGTGTGAGGGTGTCGCCTCGGGAGGAGGCCACGGCGGTGGGGGGCTTCAGAGGGATCACCATGGTGAACACCGATCCTCGGCCCACCTCAGAGAGTATGTCCAGCCTCCCGCCGTGCGCTGCGACGATCGTCTCGACGATACTGAGCCCCAGTCCCGTTCCGGAGGCGAGCTTCTGAGCGCCGGCGGTGCGCTTGAACCGCTGGCGCACCAGGTCGATGTCCTCAGGGGCGATCCCGATGCCCTCGTCCCTGACCCACATCTGCAGGTGGCCGTCGCGAACGGCAGAGCCCAGGGACACGGTGGAGCAGTGCTCGGAGTACCTCACCGCGTTGGCCACCAGCTGGAGCCAGGCCTGGGTGATCCGGGTGGGGTCGACCATGGCCCGGGTGAAGGCCGCCGACTCCATCTTCCAGCGGCGCTCCCCCAGGGCGAGGGACTTGTCGAAGACCAGCTCGGTCAGCTCGGCGACGTCCGTGTCCACCGGGGTGACGAAGTCGCTCTGGACGCTCTTGGCCAGCAGGATCAGGTCGCCCACGAGCATTCCCATCCGGTCGAGCTCGTCAAGGGCCAACAGCTGGGTCTGGCGCACGTCCTCGGGGTCCGCAGGGTCGGTGAGCTCGAGGTGACCGCGGACCACGGCGATCGGGGTGCGCAGCTCGTGGCCGACGTCGTCGAGCAGGTTGCGCTGGGCCTCCACCGAGGTCTGGACCCGGTCGAGCATCCGGTTGACGGCCTCGGCCAGGGCCGTCAGGTCGTCCCGGCCCTTGACCGGTACCCGGGTGGTCAGGTCCTCCTCGCCGATGGACTCGGTGGCTCGGCGCAGCTGCTCAATGGGGCGTAGGAGCCGCTCGACGGCGAACCAGGCCAGACCCGTCACCAGGGCGACGGTGAACACGGCCGCCGCCGCGTAGAAGGCCATGGTGCGCCGGAGCTGGGACTCGGCGACCTTGAGGTCGATGACGTGCACGAGCGCGCCATGCTGGGCGCCGCCCTGCAGTGGGACGACGAGGACCCGGTAGCTCGAGGTGGGGGTGCGCACCGTCTCGATGACGGACTCCGAGGCGGCGGCCTGGGATGTCACCCGTGTGAGCAGCTCCTTGTCCTCCTCGGGGCGGAAGGAGACGTTGTCCGAGGAGACCCAGGTCAGCTCCATGCCGGCGTCGGTGCCCACGAAGCCGAGCTCGGCCTCACCGCGCCCCTCGGCAGTGCGCTGGATGTGGGTGCGCAGAACCGCGGAGACGTCCTCCAGGGGCTGACCGCTGGAGGGGTCCTGCCTGTCGGCGGCCAGCTGGCGGATCCGGTCACGGCTGTGCTCGAGCCGGTTGGTGGCGTCGGCCGACACGCTGGAGAGCCCCAGCGCCCACACGATCGCCCCGCACATGACCAGCGCGATGCTCGACACCAGCACGATCGCCCACATGACGCGGGTTCCGATGGTGACGGTACGAGTGGGCAGCAGTGAGGTCACCTCGCCATTGTGCCCGGATCCACTGGGCTCCGCCCCATGGATCCGGGCGCGGGCGGAGCCGGGAGCGGCCCGATTCAGCGTCCCACTCCCGCGTAGGTCCACCCGGCCTCGCGCCAGGCCACCGGGTCCAGGGCGTTGCGTCCGTCGATGATGACGCGCTCGGCGACGCCGGTGGCGGCCTCAGCGGGGTCGAGGGCCACGAACTGGTCCCACTCGGTCAGCAGCAGGACGAGCTCGGCTCCCTTGAGCGCGGCGCGGGGGTCGTCCTCCAAGGTGAGGTGGGGGTGGGAGCGAGCTACTACGGGCAGGGCCTGCGGGTCGCAGACCGTGACCTCGGCCCCGAGGTCGGCCAGACGGGAGGCGACGTCCAGGGCGGGGGAGTCGCGCACGTCGTCGCTCAAGGGCTTGAAGGCCGCCCCCAGGATGGTGATGGCCCGGCCGGACAGGTCGCCGCCCACGTGGGTGCGGGCCAGCTCGACGATCCGGTCGCGCTGCTCGCGGTTGATGGAGTCGACCCGGCCCAGCAGGTCCGCCAGGTGCACGGCGCCGTGAAGGTCGGCACTGGCCTGCAGCGCCCGGATGTCCTTGGGAAGGCAGCCTCCGCCGAAGCCGACGCCGGCCTGGAGGAAGCGCCTGCCGATGCGCGGGTCGTGGCCGATGGCGTCGGCCAGGACGGTGACGTCGGCCCCGGCCGTGTCGCACAGGTGGGCCATGGCGTTGATGAAGCTGATCTTGGTGGCCAGGAAGGAGTTCGCCGCGGTCTTGACCAGCTCGGCGGTGGGGTAGTCGGTGACGATCCGGGGGATGCCCTCCTCCAACAGGTCCTGGTAGACGGCGTCGAGCACGGCCTGGGCCTCCTGGGCGTCGGCGGGGTCGGTGGGGACCCCGTAGACGATGCGGTCGGGGTGGAGGGTGTCGGCCACGGCGAAGCCCTCGCGCAGGAACTCGGGGTTCCACAGCACCAGGGCGCGTCCGGCCAGGCGCTCGGCCACCTGCTGGGCGGTACCCACCGGGACGGTGGACTTGCCCACCACCAGGCTGCGCCCGCCCTGGGGCAGGGCGTCGTGAAGCATGTCGACCACGCTCCACAGCTGGCTCAGGTCGGCCTCCCCGCCGGTGGCGGACTGCGGGGTCCCCACAGCGATGAAGTGGACGTCGGCCTCGGCCAGCTCGGCCGGCGTCGGTGTTGAGGTGAAGCGCAGGTCTCCCTGCCGAGCCCCGGTGACCAGCAGCTCGGGCAGTCCGGGCTCATAGAAGGGGGCGCGGCCCTGGGAGAGGGCCTCGACCTGCTCGGGTCGGGTATCGATTCCCAGGACGTGGTGTCCCAGGTGGGCCATGGCGGCGGCGTGGACGGCACCGAGGTATCCGCAGCCGATGACGGTGAGCTTAAGCGGGGTCATGAGTCGTTCCAATCGTTGGTGAGGTCCAAGGGCATGAAGGGGGAGGCGTCTGCCAGGCAGTGGCGCACCCAGACGGGCAGCCAGTGGTGGGCAGCGGGACGGAAGGCGTGGACGAAG
>CAJZFF010000268.1 GCA_915069725.1 uncultured Actinomyces sp. | reverse complement strand
GCTTCGGCAAGAAGATCCGCAACGCCTCCAAGGACAAGATCCCCTTCACCCTCATTGCCGGGGGAGAGGACGCCGAGGCCGGCGCCGTCTCCTTCCGGTTCCGTGACGGCCAGCAGACCAACGGCGTGCCCGTCGAGGAGGCCGTGGCCCACATCGTCAGCGTCATCGACGCCCGTATCAACGATCCGGCGGGGGAGAAGCTGCACAGTGACTGAGGAAGTGACCGGAGAGACGACCACCGGCCCCGGGGTCGGTGACCGCGTCGAGGTGGAGGCGCCCTTCTACCACGAGGGCGCTCCGCAGGCCTTTCAGCGGCTGTGGACCCCGCACCGCATGGTCTACATCGGGGGGCAGAACAAGCCCTCCGATGACACGCCCGCACAGTGCCCGTTCTGCACCGGGCCGCAACGCGGTGACGAGGAGGCCCTCATCGTCCACCGGGGCGAGACCAGCTACGTCATCATGAACCTGTACCCGTACAACACCGGTCACCTGCTGGTGTGCCCCTATCGGCATATCTCCGACTGGACCGAGGCCACCGCGGCCGAGCGCCAGGAGATCGGTGAGCTGACCGCCACGGCCATGAGCGTCGTGCGCTCGGTGAGCCACCCCCACGGGTTCAACCTGGGGATGAACCAGGGCGAGGTCGCCGGTGCGGGGATCGCCGCCCACCTCCACCAGCACATCGTGCCGCGCTGGAAGGGGGATGCGAACTTCATGCCCATCATCGGACGGACCAAGCCCGTCCCCCAGCTGCTCGGCCAGCAGCGGGACATGCTCGCGGCCGCCTGGCCCTCCGGGACGGGGCAGAACGGGGACTGATCCCCCTGGCCCCGCTCGACGCGCTCCGGCAGGCTGAGAGCAGCCTCTGCGTCCCAGTCCGTCCCGTGCCATCACGGCCCGTCTCCTAGACAGTTCCACCCCAGTGATAAGGACCTCATGCTCGGCAACCACGGCCGCGGCCTGACCAAGGCCCTGTTCACTCGCCCCGCCCTCGCGCTCGGACGGCTCGGGGTGACCCCCAACATGCTCACCGTCACTGGAACGGCCCTGTCCGTGACGGCAGCGGTCACCCTGCTGCCGCAGGGGCGCTTCGTGGCCGGGCCCCTCGTCCTGCTCGTAGTGCTGGTGGCCGACTCCTTCGACGGCATTCTGGCCCGGGCCACTGGCAAGAGCTCGGTGTTCGGGGCATTCCTGGACTCCACCATGGACCGTCTTGCCGACGGCGCCGTCCTGGGATCCCTCGCGGCCTGGGCGGCCCTGTCCATGCCGGTCGGCGCGCTGCGCACCGTGACCGTCGCGGCTGCCTTAGTCGCCGTCGTCATGGCGGCCACAGTTCCTTACGCCCGCGCCCGGGCCGAGTCCATCGGCGCCAGTGCTTCCGTGGGGATCGCCGAGCGCACCGATCGGCTCCTGGTCGCGCTCGGCTCCACCTTCCTCGTGGGGCTCGGGGCACCCCAGTGGGTGCTCACCGTCGGGCTCCTCTACGTGGCGGTCGCCTCCTTCATCACCGTGATCCAGCGTGTGCGCGCCGTCCATCAGCAGGTCGGCCAGGAGGGTGAGAAGCAATGAGGATGCGCCTGCCAGCCGTCTCCGACGCCTACCGCCTGGCCTGGCGCGGTACCCGACACCTGCCCGCGCCGGTGGGATACGGCCTGGCGCACACCGTGGCCGACGCGCTGTGGGCCTGGCAGCGCCTGCGGCGCTCCACCGCCGGGGTAGGACAGCTCGAGCGCAACCTCTCACGCATCCTCCCGGCGGGAACACCAGCGCCCGCGCTGCACCGGGCCACCCGAGCCGGCATGCGTTCCTACATGCGCTACTTCTACGAGGCCTTCGCCCTGCCCGGAATCACACCGGAGCAGATCCTGGCGCGCGTGCGCACCGACATCGATCCCCAGCTGCGCGAGGACGTGCGTGCGGGCAGCGTCGTCATGGCCCTGCCGCACATGGGCAACTGGGACCTCATCGGAGCCTGGGCCTGCCGTGAGCTCGCCACCGTCCTGACGGTCGCCGAACGCCTGGAGCCCGAGGACCTCTTCGAGCAGTTCGTCTCCTTCCGTCAGTCCCTGGGCATGCGCATCATCGGTCAGGCCCGCGGGGAGAAGGTCTTCGACCGCCTCCTGGAGACAGCGAGCCAGGGGCACTACGTCGTCGCGCTCCTGGCCGATCGGGACCTGTCCTCAGCCGGCATCACAGCGCAGCTGGGCGGTGCCGCCGCACGGGTGGCCGCCGGTCCCGCGGCGATCGCCCAACGGCTGGGACGCCCCCTGTACGCCGCCTCGATCCACTACGAGCCACTGACCGGCGAGCGACGCCGTCGGGCGGGATCGCCCTGGGGACTCGTGCTGACCGCACGCAGGGTTCCGGAGCCGCAGCAGCTGGAGGGACGTGAGCAGGTTGCGGCGCACACTCGCGCCTGGGTCGCTGAGCTGGAGCCCTTGATCGCTGAGCACGCCGAGGACTGGCACATGCTCCAGCCCGTCTTCGACGCCGACCTGGACCAGGAGCGCCTGGCTCGCAGCCACGCCCGCGACCAGCAGGGCGCCCACGAGGAGGACGCATGAGGATCGGTATCGTCTGCCCCTACTCCTTCGACGCTCACGGAGGCGTTCAGGTCCACGTCATGGACCTGGCCGGTGAGCTCTTCCGCCGCGGTCATGAGGTACAGGTCCTCGCGCCGGCCTCCCAGGACACCGAGCTGCCCGACTGGGTCACCAGCGCCGGTGACTCCATCGCCATCCCCTACAACGGCTCGGTGGCACGGCTGAACTTCGGCGCCCTCGTGGCCAGACGGGCCCGACGCTGGCTGGATGCCGGCGACTTCGACATCCTGCACATCCATGAGCCCATCACCCCCAGCGTCGGGATGCTGGCCCTGCAGGCCGCCACCGGACCGGTGGTGGGCACCTTCCACGCCGCCATGGACCGCTCGCTGGCCCGTGAGCTGCTGAGCCCGGCGACGGTGCCGCTCATGGAGAAGCTCTCGGCCCGCATCGCCGTCTCGGAGGAGGCCCGCCGCACCCTCATTCAGTACCACGGTGGCGACGCCGTCGTCATCCCCAACGGCGTCAACGTGAAACCCTTCGCCGACGCCCCCAAGGACGACCCCCGATTCCGGGGCACGGATGAGGCTCCCACCATCTCCTTCCTGGGACGCCTTGACGAGCCCCGCAAGGGACTGCGCGTCCTTGCTGACGCCATCCCGGCGGTGCTGGAGTCGGTGCCCGGGGCGCGCTTCCTCATTGCCGGCCGCGGGCAGGCCCAGGAGATCCGTGACGAGCTGGCTCGCTTCGGGGACTCCGTGGTCTTCCTGGGAGGCATCAGTGACGAGGACAAGGCCGCCATGCTGGCCTCGGCCAGCTGCTACGTGGCCCCGCAGACCGGAGGGGAGTCCTTCGGCATCGTCCTGGTGGAGGCCATGGCCGCAGGTACCCGGGTCGTCGCCTCCGACCTCAAGGCCTTCTCCGACGTGCTCGGCGAAGGCCGCTACGGGGCGCTGTTCCACAATGAGGACGGCGACGACCTGGCCCGAGTCATCATCAACACCCTGCAGGACCTGACGGCCTCCCAGGCCCGCACCCATGCAGCCTCCCAGGTGGTCGGGCGCTACGACTGGTCCGCGGTCACCGACGAGGTCCTCGATGTCTACGACATGGCCCTGTCCACCGCCCACACCCGGGTGGATCCCGCCCCCGGCTCCCGAACCATGCTGGGCCGACTGCGTGACGCCCTGGACGACTAGCAGCTGAGCTCAGGAGTGATGAGGAACCGACCATGACACAGGCCATCGATATCCCCACCGGCGCAACCACGGCGCTGCCGGCTCTTTCCTCCACGGGATCCGGCACGATGACGGTGCCGATATGGAGCATCGTCGTGCTGCTGGTCGGGCTGGCCATGGCCATCGGGTGGGCTCTCTACGCCAGGGCGGTGCGGGTGGACCGGCTGCACCGGCAGG
>CAJZFF010000267.1 GCA_915069725.1 uncultured Actinomyces sp. | reverse complement strand
AGGCCGGTGCGGGCCCGGGCCGTCAGCTGCTTGGAGTCGGCGAGCCCCTCGGGGAAGTCATCATCGGTGCGCCGCGCCACGATCGCCAGCCCGACACTGACCGGTCCGGCCAGGGCCCCGCGACCGACCTCGTCCAGACCGCCGACGTAGTCGTAGGTCTCCAGCAGCGCCTTCTCCAGGGACCGGTCGGGGCGGGTGCGTCCTCGAGGACTCACCTCGTTCTCCCCGGAGCCTGCTCCCGGTCGGCCGTACCGCCGGAGGCGTCCGGAACATCGGCCGGCCCACCGGGCGCGGTCTGCGACCCGTCGTCGTTGCCTGGTCCCTCACCGGCAGCACCGTCGTCCTCGGAGTCCTTACCATCGGGGGCCTGCGACGACGTCTCCTCCTCGGAGGCCGTCCCCCCACCGTCTGCCGGGGTACCGGGCGGAGCAGACGATGCGGACGGCGTTGCCTCCTGCGCGGGTACGTCTGAGAAGGCGCGCTCCCCTCCTCCCAGAGTCGCCCACCGGCTCAGGTGCGTCCACTGGAAGACCCCCTTGGCCACCCCGACCACATTCATCAACGGCACGAAGCCGCCATGGGCGTCATCGCGGTGGTAGCGGGAGTCGGCCGAGTTGCCGCGATTGTCCCCCATGACCCACACGTAGCCCTGGGGGACGGTGATATCGAAGGACGTCAGGGACGGGGACTGACCGTCCTTGACGTAGGGCTCCTTGATCGCGACACCGTTGACGCTGAGTGTCCCCTTCCCATCAGCGACCACATGGTCGCCTCCGACACCGATGACCCGCTTGACGAGATGATGACCGGTGTGCTCGGGCAGAAGATTCACTGAGACCATGATCGTCCGGGCGGCACCGCGCAGACCCGTCGGCTCCTTGACATGAAGCCAGTCATCAGGGTCGATGAAGACGATCACGTCGCCCCGCTTGACGTCACGGGAGCCGTACATGGGGACCGCGACCTTGTCCCCGTCGCGCAGGGTGCGCTCCATGGAGCCCGAGGGGATCTCGTAGATCTGGACGACGTAGGCCCGCAGGAGGGCCGGCACCAGGATGACGACTGCCACCACGAGCACCAGCCTGATCACCCGTTGGTACAGGGAGCTGGTCTGCGGCGGAGGGATGGCGGGGGCCACGTGCCGGCGGGGCTGGATGGAGGGAGGCAGCTCGATGGGCTCGTCATCGGGCTCGGGGTCGGCGCCCGGGTCGATGAACGGGTCATAGTCCCACTCATCGCTGTCGTCGACCGGGACGGGGTTCGGGGATTCTCCGGTCGTCTCAGGAGACTTACGGGACTCCTGGGGGGAGTCCGCTGACGGAGAGCTGCAGGCAGGAGTGATCGCGGACCGGGAGGTCCGGCCGATCTGAGAGGGATCGGCCTGTTTCAGGTCCAGCCCGACGTCGTCGGCCCCATCCTGCACCGGACTCACCGTGCTCCTTCCCCGGAATTGATGGACATGGGTCCACCGCTGCACGGCGGTGGGAGATGGCGAGCGCCCGGAACCCGTGGGCTCCGGGCGCCGCCTGGAGAGTGCAGGCGCTCAGTCCTCGCGACGCTCCTTGATCTTGGCAGCCTTACCGCGCAGGTTGCGCAGATAGTAGAGCTTGGCGCGGCGGACCTGGCCCCGGGTGACGACCTCGATCTTCTCGATGGAGGGCGTGTGGACGGGGAAGGTGCGCTCGACACCGACGCCGAAGGAGACCTTGCGGATGGTGAAGGTCTCCGAGACGCCGCCGCCCTGGCGCGCGATGACGACGCCCTGGAAGACCTGGACGCGGGTACGCGATCCCTCAACGACCTTGACGTGGACCTTGAGGGTGTCCCCAGGACGGAAGGAGGGGATGTCGTCACGCAGTGATGCGGCGTTGATCTCGTCGATCAGGTTCATGTTTCTCTCCACACCCGTGCCACTGGTCAGGAGTGCTGGTTCGGCGGCGCCGCGCCGTGCGGGGCAGCACCGGAGGTGGACGCTCCTGGGCTCCTTCACAGCGGCCGCCTCCCCAGTGGCAGAGGAGCCGCAGGACCCAAGTGCCCGCTCAGTTTGCCACAGGCTCAGTCCACGGACGAGTGCGTCAGCCTCGACGTGCCTGAGTTCACGCCTTTCTCACGCCCCGGCACGCATTCGGGGCGATCAGTCCCCGGAGCCCGCCAGCGTGCTCGCCGGGTTGGGCGCGGCCGGTCCGGCGGGGAGCGCCGTGGGGGTGGAGGTCGGCTTGGGAACCTGGGAGAAGACCTCCTGCCCGGAGGTGAGGCTGGACCAGTGGGAGTAGGGCCATACGACGTTCTTGGCCACTCCGACGACGTTACTCTGGGGCACGAAGCCACGGTGGACATCGTTCTGGTGGTAGCGGGAGTCCGAGGAGTTGGAGCGGTTGTCGCCCATGACCCAGATGTAGCCCTCGGGGACGGTGACGTCGAAGGCGACCTCGGAGGCCGACCGGCCGGGCTTGAGGTAGCCCTCATGGAGCTCGACGCCGTTGACGGTCAAGGAGCCCTTCCCGTCGGCCACGACGTGGTCACCGGGCATCCCGATGACCCGCTTGATGAGGTGGTGGCCGGCGTTCTGGGGGAAGATACGGATCGCGACGAGGAAGTCCTGCGCGGCGCCCTGCAGGCCAGTGGGCTCCTGGGTCGTCAGCCAGTGGTCAGGGTCAGTGAAGACGACGACGTCCCCCCGGTGGACCTTGTCGGAGTCGTACATCGTCACGGTGACACGGTCGCCCTCGTTGAGGGTGTTCTCCATCGAGCCCGACGGGATGGTGAAGCTCTGGATGATGAAGGTGCGGATGAGGGCGATGATCGCCACGGCGACGACCAGGTAGGACAGGGTGATGCCCCACTGCTTGAGGCGGAAGACGATCCGCTCCCCCAGCGAGGCCGGCTCAGCGGCCTCGCCGGTCCCGGCCTTGTCCTCGCCGGCGCGGTCCTTGTGCCGGTGATTGTTCCGGCGGTCATGGTCGGTCCGCAGGTGCCTGCCCGAGGTCACGTCCTCATCCGCCTCATCATGGATCACGCCCTGAGGGCTCTGGTCGGGTGCGCTGCTCATAGGCCTTCTCCTGTCCGCCGGGTCATGACGACGTCGTGGGCGTCCTGGCCACCGACGTTGTAGGTGCGGGTACCGACCTGGCGGAAGCCGGCCCGCTTGTAGGCCTTCTGGGCGCGCTTGTTGGTGACGTGGGTGCCGAGCCAGAGCAGGCCTGTTCCGTGGGCGCCGGCCTGGCGCGTCACGGCGTCCATGAGCGCGGGGGTCAGCCCGGATCCCCTCATGGCGGCGTCGACGTACACCTTGGACAGCTCGCCGACGACCTCTCCCCCGGCGGGCCGCACGCAGGCGGGACGGGGATCGATCCCGTGGGGGTGCTCCCCGCCGGAGTCGGCCTCCTCGCGCAGTACTGCGGCGTAGCCGACCAGGGCCGGAGCAGTGCTCGTGCTCGCCCGCTCCTCGAGGTTGCCGTTCCGCACCGATAAGGGCTCGAGCAGCTCGGCGAGAATGAGGTCGACGCGGTCGTCGTCGGCCCAGGTGGCGAACAGCTCGGGAACCAGGTTCGTGGCGATGTGGCGCTCGAGGAACTCGGGGTCGATGACGTTGCCGCAGGCATCGGGGAAGGTGCGGGCCGCGAGCTCGGCCAGGGCGTGGGCGTCGTCGGCGGTGGCGTTGCGAAGGCGGACCGGAACCGGGTGGTCCACCCCGGCCGGGACCGCCCACCCCAGGCGAGCCAGGAGCGCGCGGTCCTCACGATCCAGGCCGGCGGGGTCCAGGGCCCGGATCATGTCGGGTCGGCGCTCGACGGTGCGGGTGAGGGCCTGGTCCCGTCTGGTTCGGGCGATACGGCCGTGGTCGCCGGAGAGCAGGACGGGGTCGACCTCCAGGTCTCGCCACCGGGTGGGGCGGGTGTGGACGGGGTACTCCAGCAGGCCGGCGACTCCGTGGGACTCCTCGACCAGCGACTCGGGGTTGCCCAGGACCCCGGGC
>CAJZFF010000266.1 GCA_915069725.1 uncultured Actinomyces sp. | reverse complement strand
CTCGGCAGACGGCTCTGGCGCCACGGTGGGCTCACTGCTCGGCGCAGTCGTCGGCTCGGCAGTCGGTGTAGTGGTCGGCTCAGCGCTCGGGGCTGTCGTGGGCTCGGCGGACGGTGCGGGGCTCGGTGACGGATCCGGGGCCTGCGTCTGCGTGCACTGGTCTCCGACCCAGCCCATGGTGAAGTTGCGGTACCAGATGCCGCCGTAGTTGGCGCCGTCATGGGCATCCTCGCTGAGCAGCCCGATGCTGCCGTCGGACTGCACTGCGATCGTCGTGTAGCCGACGAAGGGCTCGTGGAAGACCTTGCTGGTCGTCCAGGAGGCGCCATCGTCGCAGGACATCGAGATGGTGCCGCGGTCACGCGACCACGGCTTCGGGTTCGGCGAGTGGCTCAGCAGCAGCACCTTGGCGCGCGGGTCGTCCGGGGCAGCGTTCGGGAAGGCTCGGATGATCTGGGCGTTGTCCACTGAGTCGGGCAGGTTCTTGTCGGAGACGGGCTCGCTCCAGGTCTGCCCGCCGTCGGTGGAGTGGGCCACCTTGCGGAAGCCGGAGCCGTCCGAGGCGCGCGAGTTGAGCATGAGGGAGCCGTCGGAGAGCTCAACGACCTTGTTCTCATCCATGCCGGTCCCGATCGGCGTGCCGGCCTGCCACGTCTGCCCGTGGTCGTCGGAGTAGACCGAGACGGCCTGCACCGCGCCGCCGGCGGTCCTGATCGTGTACTGCTGCACCAGGCGCCCGGCGTGAGGGCCGTGCTGGATCTGGATGCCCTGGCCCGAGGCCGCGAAGCGCGCGGTCCAGGGGTTGTCCTTCGTGATGTCCGCGGTGATGGTGCGGTGCGTCCAGGTCCAGCCGTTGTCCGTGGAGGTCGACACCTCCGCCTGGATGATGCCCCGGTTGTCCGGGTCGGTGCCGGCCTGCGAGCCGCCCCAGCCCTGGTCGTAGGACTTGACGTGGAAGTTGAAGATCGTGCCCGTCTGGTGGTCGACGACGTAGCTCGGGTCGGAGTAGCCGACCTTCTTGCCGGTCTCCGTGCCCTGGTGGATGTAGGTGGGTGCCGACCAGGTCTTGCCGCCGTCGGTGGAGCGGCGCTGGACGATGTGGTTCGGGTTGGGGGCGTCGCTGCCGCCGTTGCCGTTGTCCTTCGGGCGCTCGTCGTAGGAGATGAGCAGGTCCCCGTTGGGGGCGGTGGTGATCGCCGGGATGCGGTAGTTGTCGGTGGCCGTGTTGGGGGCCACGTGCTGGGCCTGGCTCATCGAGGCCGGCAGCTCGGTGCTCGCGTCGGGCGCCGGCGCGGGCGTGGCCTGCGGGTGGTCGCCGACGACGTTGATCGGGTTGCCGGTGGCGGTGAGCGTCTGGAGGGCGGTGCCGTCGGTTCCGGTGGCCGTCAGGGTGATCGACGGCGTCCAGCGGCCGGCGTCGACGTCGGCTTGCGTGATCGTGTGGGTGAGCGGCTTGCAGTTGTAGACCGCGCCCTTGCCCGGCTTGAGGTTGCCCCAGTGGCACTGGCGGGCCAGGTCGTCGAAGGACGAGTCGGTGGCGGCGACGTTGATCGTCTTGTCCGACACCGAGCGGACGCGCACCGTGTAGCTGACGGTGTCGCCCAGCTTGTAGGTCTCCTGACTCGCCGACGGTGTGAAGGACTCGACTCGCAGCGAGGCGGGCTTGACCGGGCTCGTCGCGCCCTTGATCGTCTCCGGGGTGCTCAGGGCCTTCCCGGCGTACTCCACGGCCTTGACCTCGTAGGCGATCTGCGGGGTGAAGCCACCGGCCTTGAGGTCCTCGGCGGTCACCGTGTGCGTGGCCAGGCCGGTGCAGTCGGTCTTGGTCGTCCCGGCCGGGACGTTGCGCCAACGGCACTTGGAGACGTTCCCGGACAGGTTCGTCGAGGCCGGGGCGTAGGAGTGGGCCTCACCGCTGGTGTTGGTGAGGATGATGTTGAAGGTCATGACATCGCCGACGGAGTAGAGGCCGTCCGCGGGCGCGTTCACCTGCGTGATGGTGACGTCGGCCAGGCCGTCAGACGTGGGGACGGCGTGCGCCGGGGGTGCGGCGGCGATCAGGCCGGTGGCGGCCAGTGGCAGGGAGCCCAGGAGGGCCGGCAGGCGCCTCCGGGAAAAAGGACTGTGCGATGTCATAGGTGTTCCGTTCTAGGGTGCCGAGGCGGCCTTGCCTTCAACAGGAGACGTAGACGGTAGATGTCAGACGTCTCACGATAAGGTAACGGAACATCTCGATTCTGCAAAGTCGGGCGAGTCGCCGACCGCCGACCGCTCGGTCCCTGATAACCCGACCACTCGGTCCCTGACGGCGCGGCGCGTGCCGCACAATTCGACCAAAACTTCAGAATTGACCCGGAGCCGCGTCGTTTCTGAAGTTTTGGTCAGTTTTGTCGATGTCTATGCGTCGGCCAGGAAGTCGCGCAGGATCGTGTCCATCTGCTCGGCCTCGATGAGGAAGCCGTCGTGCCCGTGCAGGGAGCTGATGGTCTCGCGCCTCGCGCCGGGGATGCCGCCGGCCAGCTCCTCTGCCTGGGCCGGCAGGAAGAGCCGGTCGGAGTCCACGTCCACCACGAGCGTGCGCGCCTGCACCCTCGCCAGCGCCGCCTCGATGCCGCCGCGCCCCGTGCCGACGTCGTGCACCATCATCGAGTGGGTGACGATGAGGTAGGTGTTGGCGTCGAAGCGCGCCAGCAGCTTGCCGGCGTGGTAGTCCAGGTAGGACTCCACCTGGTAGCGCCCGCCCACCGCCGGGTCCTCCTCGCCCTGGTGGCGCCGCCCGAAGCGCTCATCGAGCTCGGCGGCGCTGCGGTAGGTCGTGTGCGCCAGCGCCCGCGCCAGCCCCAGCCCCCGCACCGGACCCACCGAGTGGGAGTAGTAGTCGCCGTCGAAGAAGAAGGGGTCGGCCACGATCGCCAGCTCCTGCAGGTGGCACCAGGCCAGCTGGT
Organism: uncultured Actinomyces sp.; assembly: GCA_915069725.1. Classification (GTDB taxonomy): domain Bacteria; phylum Actinomycetota; class Actinomycetes; order Actinomycetales; family Actinomycetaceae; genus Actinomyces. The sequence goes on along the minus strand of CAJZFF010000266.1, from coordinate 1,044 downwards.
CGGCGGTCGTCGAGGCGCCGGTGGCCACCAGCGCCAGGTTGCGCACCCGCTGCGGGTGGGTGACCCCCCACTCGATCGCCCGGTGCCCGCCCAGTGACGCCCCGATGACCAGGTGGAAGACCTCGATCCCCAGGGCGTCGGCCAGGCGGGCCTCGGCCTCGACGGCGTCGCGCGTGGTCAGCCACGGGAAGCGCGACCCCCAGGGGCGCCCGTCCGGCGCCGTCGACGACGGCCCCGTCGAGCCCTGGCAGCCGCCCAGGATGTTGGCCGCCACCACGAAGTGGCGCTCGGTGTCGATGGCCCGCCCCGGCCCCACCAGGTCCGACCACCAGCCCGGCGTCGGGTGCCCGGGCCCCGCCTCACCGGTGACGTGGGAGTCGCCGGTCAGGGCATGCAGTACGAGCACCGCGTTGTCGCGCTGCGGGCTGAGCTCCCCCCAGGTCTCGAAGGCCAGGACCGTGTTGGGCAGGACCTCCCCGGACTCCAGGGGCAGGTCCCCGATCTCCAGGAACCGACGGTGCCCCGGCTCGTCACCGGGCCGCCAGGCGCCCGTGGGGGAGCCGGCCATGCGGTCCACCAGCTTGGAGGAGGCCGTCCCGACGCCGTACGCGGCGGGCTCGGTCTCGGTACTGCTGGGGGAGATGGAGATCTCGTAGCCGTCCTCGCCGGTGTAGCCGGAGCGGGTCGCAAAGCAGGGCACGCCCAGCAACTCCAGCGATACGGATTCCATGAAGCGCGGGGAGCGGGCGCGCGGGTCCAGCGCGGCCAGCACGGCCTCGGCCTGCGGGCCCTGTAGGGCGATCAGCGCAGCGTCGATCCAGGTGAATTCCAGCTCCGGGCACCGGGTGGTGAGCAGGTGGAAATCGTGATCGCGGTTGCCGGCGTTGACGATGATGCGCACCTCACTGCCCAGGTTGACGAGCATCAGGTCGTCCTCGATGCCGCCGCGTTCGTTCAGCAGCAGCGAGTAGCGCTGCGCACCCTCGGGCCAGTCGGAGAAGTCCAGCGGCAGGCAGGCTTCCAGCTGGGCGTGCAGCGTCTCGA
>CAJZFF010000265.1 GCA_915069725.1 uncultured Actinomyces sp. | reverse complement strand
GGAGCAGCACCTGCAGGCCGGTGTGTATGATGAGCTGGCGAGCGATGACTCAACCTCTTCCGACAACCCTGTCAGCACCGCCAACACCTTACCCTCACACCCGCGTTGACGCAGGTGGCCGCGGGCACGGGGATCCCCTTCCTCTCGGTGCGCGGGGTCTCGGACCTGTGCGGGCCCGAGGCCGGGCAGGACTTCCACATCGGCGCCGAGGAGGCCGCCGCCCGCAGCGCCGCCGTGGTGCTGGCGCTTCTGAACCGAGGGCCGCGCCGTTAGGCTGACGGCATGACTGCCGGACTGGAGCACCTCCTCGTCGAGGGGCTCGGATCGATCAGGCACCTGGAGCTGGAGCTGACGTCGGACGTCACCGTGCTCATCGGCGCCAACGGCTCGGGCAAGACGAACCTGGTGAGCGCCCTGGAGCTCGTCTCGCGCATCTGGGACGACTCCTTCCAGGAGTACCTGCGCAGGCGCGGTGGGATCAGCAACCTGCTGTTCGAGGATGAGGAGGACCGGGCGGAGCGGATTCGCATCGAGCTCATGTCCGGGTTCGACGAGGATGACAGGCGGAACGGCTACCGGGTGGCGCTCCAGACCGATGACGTGAGCGGTTCGGGACGGGCGGAGTTGCACGAGTGGTTGCTCTTCCAAGCGGGCCGTCATCGGCGGCGCCCCTATGACGAGTACCTGGGCTTCGGCACGCAGAGCCGGGTCCGCCGCATCGCCGAGTCGGAGATCTCCGGAAAGCTCCGGAACTTCGCCGCGTACGTGCGTCCCGTTCTGGAAGGCTGCCGTGTCTTCCACTTCGACGACGTCTCCCACAACGCCCCCGTTAAGGGCCGGTCGATCGTGGGCGATGACTTGAGTCTGCGGTCGGACGCGGAGAACATCGCTGCCTATCTCCACAGGGTCCAACGCAAGCACCCCGAACACTACCGGCGGATCGTCTCCGCGGTCCGGCGCGTCACGCCCTTCTTCGACGACTTCGTCCTGCGCACCGATCCCTCGGAACGGATCCGGCTGCGCTGGAGGCAGCGGGACTGGACCGCACCTTCCTGGCCCGCGAGGCCATTGACTGCACTCTGCGGTTCATCTGCCTGGCGACTCTGCTACTGGGGCCCGATCTCCCGGGAACCGTAGTCTTGGACGAGCCCGAACTCGGACTCCATCCCGCGGCCATCGGCGTCCTGGCCGAGATGGCCCGCGTTGCGGGACGCAGCGGGCACAGGGTCATCCTGGCCACCCAGTCGGTACCGCTGGTCTCCCACTTCAACCTGCGCGAGATCATCATCCTGGACAGGACCGAGGGCGCCACCCAGGCCTCCCGCCCCGATGAGGAGTTTCTCGGAGCCTTCCTCGAGGACTACTCGACCGGCAGCCTGTGGGAGATGAACCTGCTGGGCGGGCGCCCGACGCACGAGGGGCCGACCTCATGAAGCGGGTCGTCGTCCTCGTCGAGGGGCAGACCGAGGAGGCTCTCGTCGACGAGGTCCTCGCGCCGGCCGCCCTGACGCGAGGGGTTCATCTCATACCAGTCGTCGTCATCACGTCGGCCACTCCTACCGGTGCGCGCCGCGGAGGCGGCAGCTGGAGGCATTACGACACGAGGCTCCATGATGAGTATCCCGACTCCCGTTTCCGGCCCCTCGTCGTCCTCCACGAGATCGAGGCGCTCGTCCTGGCCGCCATCGACGCCGGGTGGGGGAAGGGCTGATCCCGGCTCGGGGGCTGACTCGACTGCGCCGCGAGATCGCTCGCGCCGGAGGTCCCGAGCGGATCGATCACGGGCCCTCCACCGCCCCGTCCAAGCGCCTTCTGCGAGCCGATCCCGGCTACCTCAAGACCGTGACCGGCCCTCTGCTCGTCGCCGAGGCCGGGCTGTCGGCCGTTCTGGCGCGCTGCCCCACCTTCGCCGCCTGGTGGGAGGACCTCCTGTCCTGAGACCCCGGGCTCGACGATTCTCAGAGGTCCTCCCGGCTCTCGGAACCTCTCCGTCGGCCCCCGGTTCATGTGCATCTCAACGGTGCCGGAGTGCAGTCGGAGCCGCCCCGCCTCCGACGGCGGATGCGCGCGTCTCCGGGACTCCTCTCCGGGCCGCCTCCGGGCCGGGGGTGGGGCCACCCCCACCCCGTTGTCCGGCCAGCAGGATCGATATGACCGCGCGACTGCGGAATGGTGGGGGAAGCGGGGCGGACCCAACAGCCGCGCGGGCGGCGAGACAGCGCGACGAGCCACCTCGCATCCCCCGCGACGGTCGACCGAACCAGAAGGAGCACGCCTCATGACAGCACAGCCGATGGCCCGCACGGGATCGGTTTCCCCGCAACGCAGGGATCCCGGTGGCCCCGCGATCTCGGTGAGGGGGCTGACCCGCGTCTACGAGGTCCCCGGCCCCGGGATGCGGGGAGGCGAATGACGGGCGTCAACTTCATCGGCCGGGAGATGCCCCGGGATGCGGGGAGGCGAAGGCCGAGGCCGGAGCGCTCGCACCCCACTCGTTCATCGCATCGAGCACCGGTCGCAGGCCCTTTCCCAGATCGGTGAGCTCGTAGACGACGCGGGGCGGCACCTCGGGGTAGGCCCTTCGAGTGACGATGCCGCGGGACTCGAACATCCGCAGCCGGCTGGTCAGCGTGTGCGCACTGATCCCCGGCAGGGCGTCGCGCAGCTCCCCGAAGCGCTGCGGGCCGTGCATGAGCTCGCGCACGATGAGCGTCGCCCAGGGCCCGTCGAACAGCAGCAGGAACCTCGCCACCCCGCACTCGGGAAGATCGACCTCACTCATGACGTCGAAACCTACCCCAATAGTGCAGTTGACGTAACTGGTGCACCGTATGCACTAATGACATCATGGTTGACATCATTCACGGCGCCACGGGCGCTCAAGGCTCTCCCGTCCTGTCCGCTCTCACCGCTGCCGGACGCACTGCCATCGCGGCGGTCCGCCATCCTGAGGCGGTCCCCGGCGGCATCGCCGCTCGGCAGGTCGACCTGGCCTCGGCGGACTCCCTCGCCTCCGCCTACGAGGGCGCCGACGGCGTCTTCGTCCACCTGCCCATGGGCGCACCAGAGGCGGCGGCCGCCCAGGCTCGGGCCGTCGTCGAGGCCGTCACTCGGGCCCGCCCCGGTCGCGTCGTCATCTCCACCAGCGGGCAGATCATCGACCAGCCGGGATCACCGCTGCAGGCTCCCGCGGACAGCCCCATCATGACGCTCATCGACGGCGTGACCGGCAGCGGCGTCCCCACGGCCGTCGTCGCCCCGCGCCTCTACCTGGAGAACCTGCTCCTGCCGGTCGTCCTGGCACCCGCGCGTCAGGAGGGCGTCCTGCGGTACCCGCTTCCGGCGTCGTTCCCGGTCTCCTGGAGCTCGCACCTGGACGTGGCCGAGGTCGTCGCCCGCCTGCTCACGGACGCCTCCCCCACCACGGGCACGGTCGGCGTCGGTCACCTGCCCGGACTGACGGGACCGGATCTGGCCGCGGCCTTCTCCAACCATCTGGGCCGCGAGGTCCGTTTCGAGGGCATCACGCCCGAGGCCTTCGGCGAGCTCATCACGCCGCTCTTCGGGCCGGCCGCGGCGCCGGTCGTCGAGCTCTACCGGGCCCTCAACGCGCAGGACGGCTGCACCATCGCCGAGGACGGCAGCGCCCAGGAGCTCCTGGGACTCAGGCCGCGCTCGATCGAGCAGTGGCTGAAGGACCTGGCGGTCTCGTAGTCGGACTCACCAACATTTTCTTCATAAACGACGGTGGGGTCTGGTGGTGGATGCACCGCTCGTGGGAGGGGTGTTTTGTGTCTGGGGCTTGGTTTGGTCTGGGTGTTCGTCGTGATGCGGTGGCGCGGGTGGTGGCTGGTGAGTCGGCTTTGGCGGTGGCTCGGGATCTGGGGTGCTGTCGTGGGTCGGTGAGTCTGTGGTGTCAGGAGGCGGTGTGGAGCTGGTGCGCGGCCCCAAGGGTGGGACGGTCCAGACCGGACAGGCCAGACGCGCCCCAGG
>CAJZFF010000264.1 GCA_915069725.1 uncultured Actinomyces sp. | reverse complement strand
TTCATGGGTGGTGTAGGGATGTGCGTCGACCCGCTCACCCGAATCAGTTGGGCCGACCCGAGCGCCCCGCGCACCGCAGGCCTGTTGATGGGGACGCCGATGACCGCCGGTGGACGGCCGCCGCGGGCAGGGGATGCGGATTGCTCCGGCCGATGAGCGCAGATTACAACGGTACTGCGACACGATCGGACACCACTCGCCCCAGGAGCCGCCATCCCCGCGCAGTCGTAGGGTAGGTCTCGCGTTCGTACCCTCTACCCCTCGAACGCGCGGCATAAGGTACGAACGCGACGGCGGGGCCGGCGGCGGCTACGCGCGCACGCCCTCCACAGCCTTGAGGGCCTTGGTGAGAGCCTCCGCCACCCCACGCGCTCCAAGACTGCGGTTTTTCGCACTCAGACGCTTGAGCGCCCACCTGAACAGGTCTTCCTGGGAAGCCCACTCCGGGTTCTTCGCACATGCCTGGGCCATGAGCCCCATCAGCTCGCGGGGATGGATCTCCTCGATGGAGTCCACGTGATCCAAGGCGTTGCGTCGATAGGACGGGGCCGCGAGCGCGTCATCCCGGCTGGCCCACACGAAGCCGTCCTCGTCGAAGTAGGCGAAGGCCTCCCCCAGAGCCGCCCTGATCGACTCCTCGCGCGACTTGACGGTTCGCGAGAGCCCAAAGGCGCGGGAGATCTTGACGTAGAGCCGGCGCCTGGCGATCGGGGCCTCGACCTGGCAGATGGTGGTAGCGACCTCGATGAGCACCTTCCTGGCCTCCGCGTCGGTACCGGCCCGGTCGAGGATCTCCAGGGGGCGCACACCTGCCGGGCTCCAAGCGGTGTACTCCTCACCCGAGGCCCGCGGGCCGGAGGCAGGCGCCATCGCTTCGCCGCCCACATCGGCGCCGTCCCGGACATCGGCCTGCACACCGTCGTCGGTCAGCGGCGCGGCGTCCTCGGTCTGCCCGGTCCGCTCCGATTCGAACACCGCGGTCGACGGCGTCGGCGGCACCCAGTGACCGCCAGCCGCCTCGATAAGCCGGGCGACGACGGCCTGCCGGTCCGCCAGCCACTCGGGCATCCAGACCCGCTCGACCCGCTGCCAGCCCATGGTGCGCAGGACATCGACCGGGAGCAGGTCGCGTTCGACGACACCCTCCCGCTTGTTCCACTGCGGCCCGTCGAGCAAGACGGCCATGGCGGGGCGATCCGGCTGGTCGGCGCGCGCCAGGACGAGGTCGATCTCGAAGGTGGAGTGGCCGACGCCGGTGTGGACCGTGAGCCCGGCCGCCTCCAGCGCCTCGGCGATCTCGCGGCGGTGCCAGTTGAGCGGGCTCTGCGAGGCTGGCAGGGCCCGTGGGGCCCGCCCCTCGGCGGCCTGGTGGAGGTAGGCGCGCAGGTCCTTGACTCCTCGGTGGGCCGTGCGCTCAGCGTGCAGGTCCTGGGGGTCGAAGCTGGTGAAGACGATGATCTGCCTGCGGGCCCGGGTGATAGCCACGTTGAGGCGACGCTCGCCGCCGGCATGGTTGAGAACCCCGAAGTTCAGTGGCAGGTCGCCCTGCGCGTTAGCGGCAAAGGTCGCTGAGAACAGAATCGTGTCGCGCTCCTCGCCCTGGACGTTCTCCAGGTTTCTGACGAACAGGCCGTCACGAGCGTCGAGCGCCTCGATGACCCGGGGCGAGGCGACCTCGCGCAGGCTGTTCTCGATGAGGTCGCGCTGGCGATCGTTGAAGGTGATGACGCCCAGCGAGGGCAGGCGGTCAGGGCATGCCTCGACGTGCCGGAGCACCTCCTCCACCACGCGTTTGGCCTCAAGGGGGTTGGTGTTCGGCTGGACGTGGGGGTGACGGGCGCGATCCTCGGGACGGAAATAGCGGCCGCGGACCCGCCGCAGCGAGATGCCGTGGCCGCCGGGGGCGGCGTCGGATCCGGGGACAATCGTCAGCGGGCTCGGGAAGGTGAGCAGCCGGCCGTCGTAGTAGTGGCGGTTGGAGAAGGCGACAAGGGACTCGTCCCGGCTGCGGTAGTGCCAGGTGAGCCGGTGCTGGGTCAGGCCGCCGTCCAGGCAGCGGGTGAGGATGGAGCTGGCCTCAGGCGCCTGCTCCCCTCTGATGTCGCCGGCTCCGGGAGCGGGCGGCATCTGCTTGGGGTCGCCGACCACGACCGCGCTACGGCCGCGCCCCATGGCGCCCACGGCATCAGCCACCCGAATCTGGGAGGCCTCGTCGAAGACGACGATGTCAACGTAGCGGCGGTCTGCCGGGAAGAATCGCGCCACCGAGTCGGGCGAGACGAGCAGGCAGGGCGTCAGGGCGGTGATGAGGTCGCCGTAGGTGCGGATCAGCTCGCGCACGCTCATGGCGCTGCGACGGCGGTTGAGCTCGCTGCGCAGCGCCTCGGCGCGGGCGGCGGCGTCCTGCAGGACCTGGTCGCGATGGGTCAGGACGACGTCGAGCAGCTCGGGTGTCAGTGCTGCCCGCAGCTCTTCGAGGATGCTGCGGTAGCGCTCGATGAGCCGGTTGTGGGCGTCGGCGTCGAAGGTGTCCAGGCCGGTGGCTCGAGCCCGCTCCTTCAGGGCGGCCTGGGCAGCCACAGAATCGGCAGAATCCTCAGAGTTCCCGAGCTGGGCAAGTACCTCTCGGACTCCGCTATAGGACGGGCCATCCGGCGCCGGCTTGTACAGGCCTTCGCGGTAGGTGTCGAGCTCAGCGCGGATCCTGGCCAGCTCGGCGCGCAGCACAGCCGGGTCGGAACCGGCACCGTCTCCGCACTCCCCTCGCCGCAGGGCCAGGGCGCGGCGCAGAGCTCGGCGGACCTCGGTCGGTTTCATGCCGTTGTCGTGCAGGTTGAGCAGCAGGGCCCCGATGCCGGCCTCCTCGCGCAGACGGCGGGCGACGACGTCGAGAGCGGACTTCTTCTCGGCGACGAACATGATGGTCCGCCCCGTAGCCAGGGCCCGGAAGATGAGGTTGGAGACGGTCTGGGACTTGCCCGTTCCGGGCGGTCCCTCGACGACGAGGCTGCGCCCGGCGACGGCGTCGGCCACGATCCGGGCCTGCGTGGAGTCCGCGGCCAGGGGCAGGTTCTGGGTCGCCTCGTCGATGTCGAGGTCCCTGTCGGCCGGGCCGACCGGGTCCACGAAGTCTTGGCGCCCTCCCGACATGAGGTGGGCGACGAGTGGGTTGGCGGCGATCGTCGGCCAGTGGTCCTCGAGGTCCTTCCACATGCGGTAGGTGGAGAAGCGGAACAGTCCCAGGTGGACCGTGGGGGTGACGACGTCGTCCCAGCCAGCACGCCGCAAGCGATCGCGCACGCCGTCGAGAGTCGCCTGCAGGTCGATGCCGTGCTCGTCGAGCTTCGGGCTCCTCAGCTCGGTGAGCTCGATGCCGGTATCCCGTGCAAAGCGGTCGAGGAAGGAGTAGTTGGGCGTGGAGACGCCCGTCTCGTCCAGGATGAGCCTGAAGTCGTCCCCGATGCGCTCGAGGTTGACCGGGATGAGGATGAGCGGGGAGTGCAGGCGGCTGCCGTCACTATCCCAATGGAGGGTGCCGATGGCCAGGTAGAGGTTGTTGGCGCCCGTCTCCTCAACGGCGGTACGGGCGCTGGTCGCCAGGGCCTGGAGGCGTTGCACGCGCTCGGTGGCAGTCAGCTCGACCTCGACGGTTCGTTCCTTCAGAAGTGATTCCGCTCGGGTCTGCTCCTGCTCAAGACCGTCGTCGGACAGCCCCGCGGGCCGGTATCGCCCCGCGGCGAGGGTGATGTATTCCTTGTCATTAACAAGATCCTCGAACTCACCGATGAGCGTCGGCGGGACGCGCAGCTCCACGGCGTGGCGCGAGGTGCGATTGATGAGGGGGTTGCGCAGGGAGAGGTCGAGCAGACTCTTCTGCCAGTTTTGGACCGGTGTGGGCGCCTTGGAGACGGGCAGATTGTCAGAGGTCATGGAGTTCATGCGGTTCATGGGTGGTGTAGGGATGTGCGTCGACCCGCTCACCCGAATCAGTTGGGCCG
>CAJZFF010000263.1 GCA_915069725.1 uncultured Actinomyces sp. | reverse complement strand
GGCCGACCGTGGTCGCGGCCGGTGCCGTGCGCCCCGACGGCCTGGTCGACCTGGTGGAGTCCACGGGTGTGCGCGAGGTCCACATGCGCTGCCCCCGCGAGGGACTGAGCCCCGACGAGCCCCAGCGCACCGATGAGGCCCTGGTGCGCCGCGCCGTCGAGACGGTCCGCGCGGTGCCGCTTCCCGCGTAGCTCGGCAGCCCCGCCCGTCCCTGCCTCCACCCCGTCCGACGGCGGCGCTGAGGCCGGATGCGCGTCCCTGGCGACTCTGGGTGCGCACCCGGCCTGGCGCCCTTGTCACCCTCCTCGGCCCTTGGTCCCCGGTCCGGGGTCCTCAGTTGCCGGAGAATCCTCACGGTTCGTAGATATCTACAGCCCAGCGAGCGACCGAAGGTCTCGACGCCTCCGTCACGCTCGAAGCGCAATCGGAAGAACTACCGATGCATCCCCCATGCTCACCCCTATTTTCTGTCTTAGGTTGACCCCATGAACGACGTCCGCATCGATACCCCACGCGGGATCACCCTGGCCGGCACCCTCCAGCTGCCGGCCGGAGCCGCCCCTATCGATCTGGAGGTTTCTACGACGTCGGAGGACACCCAGCCCCCACAGGCGCGACCTGAGGGCGTGGTCCTGCTGGCGCACGACTTCCTCACCGACCGTCACGGCCAGGGCGGGCGCCTGGACTGGATCGGTGCCCGCTACCGCGAGGCGGGCCTGGCCACGCTCAACCTGGACTTCTCCGGCCTGGGCGAGTCCGACGACGACGTCATCACGTTGGCGAGCGAGGCCGAGGACCTGCGGGCGGCCTCCAGCTGGTTGGCCGGCCTGGGCTTCACCCGGCAGATGATCCACGCCAACGGGTTCGGGGCGACGGCTGCGCTCCTGGCCCGGCCCGAGCAGGTGCGCACGGCGGTGCTCGTGGGTGCCATCGTGGGGCCGCAGTCGATCCTGTGGGAGGAGATCTTCTCCCCCGAGCAGCTCGATGAGCTCGCCCAGCACGGGCTGACGCGCCTGGTGGATGACAACCCCAACTCGCGCGAGTGGAACGTCCTGTCCAAGGAGACACTGGCCGACTTCTCCATGCAGGATCCGGAGCGCACCCTGGCGGACCTGCCCTGGCCGGTGCTCATGGTGCACGGGGTGCTGTCCAACGAGCTGCCCGACACCGCTGAGGCCACCGCCGAGGGTTTCCCGCTTCTGCCCGATTCCAGCCAGATGGTCCATGTCCACGCCGAGACCCTGGAGCAGGCCCAGGAGGAGGTCGCCCGCTTGAGCGTGGAGTGGGCGCAGCGCCGCCTGCGCTGAGCGGCCGCTCGACTCCTGACGCCGGGTGGCGGCGGCACCGTCGTCGGCGAGCGCGAGGCGGGCCGGAGCGGATCAGGAGGGACGGTAGGCCTTGACGACGCCGTTCTCCTCGTAGGTGATGAGGAAGTCACCCTCGGGGCTGTAGCCGCTCCAGTTCCCCAGGGGGAGCGGCGCGGGGCTCTCACCGGTGGACATGTCGACGAGGTGCAGATCTGTTTCAGCCTCGCTCTTGTGCTCGAAGAAGACGCCGATCTCCCCGTCTCCGGAGTGGTGGACGCCCTGGATGGGCACGCCCTGGCAGCCGCCGCCGGGGAACTTCACGGACAGTGAGTTGTCCTCACCGAGGTCGATTCTCTGGCCGGCCACCGTGATGGACGTGCACTCCTTGTCATCCTTGTTGATCGAGTAGGTCGACGGCGCCCAGGAGGTGTCGCCGTTCTTGAGCCAGGCGCGCGCCTGGTCGAGGGTGAAGTCCTGGGGCGACCACGGGTAGTCGGTGAAGTCCTCAGGAACGCCTACATCGAAGGTCTCCTTGACCGAGCCATCGGGGTTGATGAGGGTCACGGTATCGGGCCGCCCCGACGATGGGGGCTGGAGGTCGAAGAGCATCCAGCCGTTCTGCAAGGCAGTGGGCGAGGTGGCCCTCGAGGCGCCCTCAATCGGGGAGGCCTGACCGGTGTTGAGGTCGACATGCAGGTATTGCGTCTCCCTCCCCCAGAAGATGCTCGCTATCGCGTAGTGGTCGAAGCGGGGCGAGATGGTGGCGTTCGCAGAGCCGGGGTCGTCGAAGGGGAGCTTCTTCTTCCAGAGGCGCTGCTTCGAGGAGGACCACATGGTGCAGGTTGCGCCTTCGCAGGAGATCGCCTTGTCTGCGTTGATGGCGACCGAGGCCCCCGCCTCCCAGGGAGCATCCTCATGCTTCTGGGAGCCGAGGTCGACGAGCTTGCCTGCCTCGACCAGCTTTCCGTTCCATACGTCGAGGGAGTACGACTCGACCTCTGACTCGAAGTCCTCCTCCCACAGGAGCTTGGGGGTCTTGCTCGTCAGTGAGAACACCTCGACATGCACCTGGCTGTCTTCGGAGACCGCCCGGATGACATAGTCGCCGACGTGCTCGACCGAGACACGCCCCTCACGGCCGGGCTCGTTCTTGGGGGCATCGAGAGCCCATACCTCCTCGTAGCCCTTGGCCCAGGCCTTGGTCCAGCCCGATGTCGGCTTCGTCAGGTCAGCCCGAGCCCCGCCTCGGCCATGCAGCCACCAGTAGGCCGCTCCCCCTCCGGCAACCGCGAGGACCAGCACGACCACGACCGCCACGATGACGGCGGTACGCCGTCTGCGCTTGGGCGCCCCGCCGTCGGGGGCGCCCGGGTAGACCGGACCTGCCTGGTACGACGCCGACGCCCCTGCCGGGAGGTAGGGAGCCTGGGCCGGCTGCTGCATGACCGGCTGGCCGGGAAGGCCGCCCACCCCAGGCGGATTCTGCCAACCCACCCCGCCCTGAACGCCGTCGGGAGCCGGGACGGCCTGAGTGGCTTGAGGTCCGTAGGGAGGCTGAGGCCCGTAAGGAGACTGAGACCCACCAGCACCGTGCGGGAAGGGCTCCGAGGAGTGGCCCGGCCACTGGGGAGTATCCGTCATGTCGGTGAGTATTTCACGCAGGGCCCCCACCGGCTCGGCCTTTGACCGGAGGTCCTGTCGCGGGGTGATCGGGCGGAGGGGCGCGCATGGGGGACAATGGGCCACCTATGGAACAGGGCGAGGATCGGTACCAGGGTCACAGCGGCAATCAGGCCGGCGGGCACAGCAGTGGTCGGGGTGAGGACCAGCGTGAGGTGAGACCTGGTGAGCAGGGCGGACGCGGTACCGGTGGCGCGCCGGACAAGCAGGGCCGGCACGCCCCGCGTGACCGCAATCGTCGCGGCCAGCGCCCAGGCAGGGGCTCTGGCCGGCGTCGGAACACCTGGAGGGGCTACTCCCCCGAGCAGCTCGCCGCCCGCGCCGCCGCCGTCCCGGCGATCGTCTACCCCGAGGAGCTGCCGGTCTCCGCCCGCCGCGAGGAGATCGCCGCCGCCATCGGCGAGCACCAGGTCGTCATCGTCGCCGGCGAGACCGGCAGTGGTAAGACCACCCAGCTGCCCAAGATCTGCCTGGAGCTGGGCCGGGGCGTGACCGGGATGATCGGCCATACCCAGCCGCGGCGCATTGCCGCGCGCAGCGTGGCCGAGCGCATCGCCTCAGAGCTGGGGACCCCGATCGGGCGTGACGGCGTCGTCGGCTACCAGGTGCGTTTCACCGAGGAGGTCGGCGAGAACACCCTGGTCAAGCTCATGACTGACGGCATCCTGCTGGCGGAGATCCAGTCCGACCCCCAGCTGCGCCGCTACGACACGATCATCGTGGACGAGGCCCACGAGCGCAGCCTCAACATCGACTTCATCCTGGGCTACCTGGCGCGTCTGCTGCCCCAGCGCCCCGACCTCAAGGTCATCATCACCTCGGCCACCATCGACTCCGAGCGCTTCGCCGAGCACTTCGGCCGCGAGCAGATCGGCGACCGCGGGCAGCCCTTCACCGTTCCCGCCCCGATCATCGAGGTCTCCGGGCGCACCTACCCCGTTGAGGTGCGCTACCGTCCGCTGGCTCCCGACGACGTCCCGCCCGCCTCCGACGACGCCGGCAGCGAGCCGGCCAGCGGCGCG
>CAJZFF010000262.1 GCA_915069725.1 uncultured Actinomyces sp. | reverse complement strand
CCGCCGTCCTTACGCGGCCGACCCCGCCCGCGCATGGGGGCGGCCTTGACGCCGCGCCCGGCGTCGTCGAGCGCGCGGCGCAGCAGGACCTCGATCTGGGCGTTGACCGAGCGCAGGTCGTCCGCCGCCCACTTGGCGATGGCCGAGTGGACTGCGGGGTCCAGTCGGAGCAGGACCTGCTTGCGCTCTTTACCGGCCACGGCTCAAGCGTAGAGGGAGCCGGTGTTGACGACGGGCTGGGTGCGCTGGTCGGAGCAGAGCACCACCAGGAGGTTGGAGACCATCTGGGCGCGGCGCTCGTCATCCATGGTGACGATGTCGTCGGCCTCGAGGCGCTTGAGGGCCTGGTCGACCATGGTGACGGCGCCCTCGACGATCTGCTCGCGGGCGGCGATGACGGCGCCGGCCTGCTGGCGCTGGAGCATGGCCTGGGCGATCTCGGGGGCGTAGGCGAGCGAGGAGATGCGCACCTCGACGATCTCCAGGCCCGCCAGCGCCACCCGGGCCGCGACCTCGGCCGCCAGCTCGGCGGAGACGAGGTCCGTGCCTCCGCGCAACGAGGTCTCGCCCGGGCCCGGCTCGTCGTAGGGGTGGGTGGTGGCCACGTGTCGCAGCGCGGACTCGGCCTGGGCCCTGATGAACTCCTCGTAGGCCTCGACGGCGAAGACGGCGCGGGCGGTGTCGGCCACCTGCCACACGACGATGGCGGCGATGTTGACGGGGTTGCCGTCCAGGTCGTTGACCTTGAGCTCGTTGGTCTCGAAGTTGTGGACCTTGATGGAGACCTTCCGGCCGGCGGTCAGTGGCGGGACGAGCACGAGGCCCGTGTGACGCACGGTGCCGATGTAGCGGCCGAGGAACTGACGCACGCTGGTCTCCCCGGGAACCACGACTGTGAAGCTGCCGAACAGGGTGAGGGCGATGAGGAGCCCGACGCTCCCGGCGACGATGCCCAGCACGGCTCCCGGCTCGCCCGCGTCGGCGGCGGCGCCGCCGACGATGAGGAGGGTGATCGATCCGGCGGTGAGCGCCAGGATGAGGAGCATAGCGAGGAAGGCGGGGCCCGAGCCCGCGGCCAGGGCCGGCTTCTCCGTGATGTCGACGCGGCTGGAGGAGTGCTTGGGGGCGTTGACGGACTGGTCCAAGGCGTCGGTGGGAACGGCAGTGGGGGACTCGGTGGGCGGAACGGGGGACGTGGACATGAGAACCTCCTTGAGTTAGCAAAATGATATCTATTTTTTGAAGAGGTGCAAGCGGCACTGTTCATGCGATCTTGCTGATGGATCGATCGGGGTGGTGCGGGTCGGAGGAGTCGGACAGGCGTGCAGCCGGTATTGATGTCACCGCCAGGTCCTACGCTCGGGGCATGGCTCGTTACGCGCCCGAACCGGACTCGCCCTCGTTGCTCGATGCCGCCGGTCCCGATGGCTCCGGCCTCGTCGACGACCCCGCCCGCTGGCCGGCTGCGTCCGCGGACGCTTGACGACGTCGTCGGCCAGGACCAGCTGCTCGCCGACGACGCCCCGCTGGGCCGCATGGTCGCGTCCGGCCGCCTGTCCTCCATCATCCTGTGGGGCCCGCCGGGCTGCGGCAAGACGACGATCGCTCGGCTCCTGGCCGACCGCACCGGCCTGGTCTTCGAGCAGGTCTCGGCGACCTTCTCCGGGGTGGCCGACCTGCGCAAGGTCTTCACCGCCGCGGCCCGCCGCCGCGAGATCGGGCAGGGCACGCTCCTGTTCGTCGACGAGATCCACCGCTTCAACCGCGCCCAGCAGGACTCCTTCCTGCCCTACGTCGAGGACGGAACAGTCGTCCTGGTCGGCGCGACCACCGAGAACCCGAGCTTCGAGCTCAACGGCGCCCTCCTGTCTCGCTGCCAGGTCATGGTCCTGCGCCGCCTGGACGAGGCCGCCCTGACCGAGCTGCTAGCGCGCGCCGAGTCCCTGACGGGGCGCAGCCTCGCCCTGACTGAGGATGCCCGCACCGCCCTGCTGTCCATGGCCGACGGCGACGGCCGCTACCTGCTGGGCATGGTTGAGCAGGTCCTCGCCGCCCAGGACGCAGGCGGCCCGGAACCACTTGACGTTGAAGGGCTGCGCGGTGTCATCGCCTCCCGGGCTCCCCTGTACGACAAGTCCCGCGAGGAGCATTACAACCTCATCTCCGCCCTGCACAAGTCGATGCGCGGCTCCGATCCGGACGCCGCTCTGTACTGGCTGGCGCGCATGCTGGGCGGGGGCGAGGACCCGCTCTACGTGGCGCGCCGTCTGGTGCGATTTGCCAGCGAGGATGTCGGCATGGCCGACCCGGCCGCCCTCCAGGTGACGCTGGCGGCCTGGGACGCCTACGAGCGCTTGGGGTCGCCTGAGGGGGAGCTCGCGATCGCTCAGGCGGTCGTCTACCTGGCCACCGCGCCCAAGTCGATCGCCGTCTACCGCGGTTACGGCCGGGCGGCGCGCCTGGCGCGCGAGACCGGTTCGCTCATGCCGCCGGCCCACATCCTCAACGCCCCCACCCGACTCATGAAGGAGCTCGGCTACGGCGAGGGCTACGAGTACGACCCGGACACGGCCGACGGCTTCTCCGGTGCGGACTACCTGCCCGACGGCGTCGAGCGTCAGGCCCTTTACGAACCCACCGCCAACGGCCACGAGCGCCGCATCCGTGAGCGGCTGGAGTACTGGGAGGCACTGCGGGCGAGCAAGCGCGGTGAGGGCTTTGGTGAGGGAGGCGACGGTCGGTTGGGTGAGGGCGTCGGCGATGGGGAGAGCCAGACGGGGACTGAGACGTAGGCCAGTTCCTGACCTGCCTCGTATCGACGGGGACAATCGACGCGTGCAGGGACAATGCGGCGCGGGTGGGGACATTTCTCTACGGCCGGGTGCGGTTCGCGTGTGCGGGGACTGGAATCCTGTCCCCGCACGCGCAGGATGTCCCCAGTGGGAGGGGAGTGCCCTCGGCTGAGCCGGCGGGATGAGGCCGACGCTGCCTACTCCCCGCCGCGGCGCACGGCCTCCAGCATGAGGGTGGCGAGGTCGGTGACCCGCGCGTCGGCGCCCTGGCTCGCCACGCCGTCGGAGAGCATGGTGGCCCGGGTCGCGCCCTCGTCCCGCAGCGAGTCGATCACGTGGCGGGCGACCGAGAGCCCGTCCGCGTTGAGCAGGCCGTCGTGGACGCCGACGACGAGTTCGGGGTGCACGTCGCGCACATAGCGGATCAGGTCGGTGGCGCGCAGCCAGGGCGCGTCGATGGGCGTGACCAGGGTGGTGGGACGGCTCGGCGGGACCGGGTGCTCGTCGCCGGTGACGAGCACCCGCTCGTCGATCAGGTAGGCGCGGTTCTCCGGGCCCGGAAGGGTCGGGTGCAGCTCGGCGTGGCGCTCGCCGGCCACCTGGACGGACAGGGAGCCGATGCGCAGTGCCGCGCCCGGAACCGCCTCGTGCGGGCCGCCGTCCTCGATCCCGTCGGGAACGCCGATGTCCCCGAGCGCGTCCCCCGGCGCCCAGACGGGGACTCCGCGACGCAGCGCCTCTGCGACGAGGTCCGGGTCGAGGTGGTCGACGTGCCGGTGGGTGATGAGCACGGCGTCGACTCCGTCCAGGCCCGGGCGGGGCCCGAACTTCCCGGGATCGAGCAGGATCCTCGTGCTCCCGTCGTCGATCGTCAGGCAGGCGTGGTGGATCTTCGTCACTCGGATCGAGACTGGCATGGGGGCAGGCTATCCCGGCGGCATGTGCGAGGGGTGGCCTGTGCTCCTCGGCGCAGCGGGGCGGGGATGCGGCTGCTCTGGCGGGCTCTGAGACGGGGACTGCACATGGGAGAGGAGGGCCCTACCGGGTCGAGTGCCCTTTTTCCTTACGATTCTGCGGTTTTCTAATTTACGTCAAGACGACTTGTCGCGCTCCCATGTGCGCACAGGGGGGGTCTGTGCACATGGGAGCGCGACAACCAGTCTTGACGATACGAGCAGAGCCTTGGAATTCCAACGAAAACTGGCATTCACTCCATCGGATCGCCTCTCT
>CAJZFF010000261.1 GCA_915069725.1 uncultured Actinomyces sp. | reverse complement strand
GGATCGCCGTCGCCACGTGCCTGCTGAAGGGCCAGCTCCTGGCCCATCTGCCAGTTGACCGGCTCAGCGGTGGAGGCGGAGAACATCTGCTGGAACTGGGCGCGCATGGCCAGCAGCTGGGCGGGGCTGAGCTGGGAGACGTCCCCCACTCCCGGCATCTGGGCGATGGAGCTGGGATCCACCCCGGATGAGCGCAGGGCGCTGACGGCGTCGGAGGCCATCTGCTCGCCGAACAGTGATGCGAGCATCTTCTCGAGCTCGTCGAAGGCGTCCTCGCTCACGGGGTTTCCTCTCGCCGGGTCGTCCTTGGGCATTGTCCGGGCCGTCTGGGGCGCCCGGACACTGTCGCTAACGGCCTTATGGTCGCACCCATTCCTGTGCCGGGGCCATGTTCCGTTCGCCGACGGCGTGCCCGCACCGTCTCGGTACGGCCCTGGTCTTCACCGTGTCGGCATTGTGTCGACTTTGTGCCAGGTTCGTATCGATAACTGTCCTTCTTCCCCAGGAAGATGTCGCATGATGAGCGCGTGACGCACCCAGACCAGTACGACGACACCGACGCTGCGATCTCAGTCGCCCTGGACGACGCCAGGTCGGCCCGGGAGGATGAGGGCAGCAGGCTCGCCCAGGCCGGGCACGCGGACGACCCGCACGTGCGGCCCTCCTCGCAGGACCGGCGTCAGCGCAGGCTTCGGCGCTCCGTGGTCGCCGGGGCTGCCCTCCTGGTGGTGGCCCTCATCGTCGCCGTCTTCACAGTGCCGGTCAACGTGGTCATTGAGGCCCCCGGTCCGACCTGGAACGTGCTGGACAACGGTTCGTCGTCGAGCCAGGACGTCCTGAAGGTCTCGGGGACCGAGACCTACCCGACCGAGGGTGCCCTGCGGATGACGACGGTCTCGGTGTCGGGCTGCCCCGGTTACCCGGTGACCACCGCCGACCTCGTCGCCGCCTGGTTCTCGGCGGACAAGCGGATCGTGGACCGCAACGAGGTGTGCCCGCAGGATCAGAGCGCCGAGCAGGTCGAGGAGACCGGCAAGGCTCAGATGACCGCCTCGCAGGACTCCGCCGTCATCGCCGCGCTCGTGGAGACCGGCAAGGCCGGAGCCATGCACCTGACCGTCACCGAGGTGGCCGAGCAGCAGACCTCGACCGAGGTCCAGGCCGGGGACGTCCTGGAGACCATCACTCCTGAGGGCGGCCAGGCCACGACCATCACCTCCTTCTCCCAGCTGCGGGACCTCATGACCACCATTGCCGAGGGCACTCGGGTGACCCTCGGGGTGCGCCGCGGCGATCAGCAGGTGGCCGCCGCGCTCACCACGATCGCCCCGCAGGAGGGGACGACCGGTTCCCTGCTGGGGCTGAGCCTGAAGATCTCGGTGGACAGTCAGGTGGACGCCACCTTCGGCCTGTCCGATGTCGGCGGACCCAGTGCCGGCATGATGTTCGCGCTGGGGGTCGTTGACGAGATCACCCCGGGGGCGCTGACCGGTGGCAAGGACATCTCCGGGACCGGGACGATCGACATCAACGGCCAGGTCGGCCCTATCGGCGGTATCCAGCAGAAGATGGCCGGTGCCCGCAAGGCGGGCTCCACGTACTTCCTGGCCCCGGCGAGCAACTGTGACGAGGTCAAGGGCCATGAGCCCAAGGGCATGCAGGTCTTCGCCGTCGGTACGCTGCACGAGGCCGTCACGGCCACCGAGGCGATCGCCTCGGGCGACACCTCCGGTCTGGCCACCTGCTCGGCCAAGTGACTCCCGCTGACCCGGCGCTCGGCCGGGGATAGTTATCCACAGGCCGGCAACTGCCTCTGGTGGCTTGGAGGCGCCCCATGCCACTGTCGCACCGTGTCCTGACGCGTTCGCCAGGACGTCGAGCTCCCGGCGCCCCTTCGCGTTCCGGGAGGACTGTGAGGAGGCACGATGCGTGTACGTGGTGGGTGCGCCATCCTGTGGCGCCAGCAGGGTGTCAGCCAGATCGGGACGAGTCCGGGGCGGCGCACCATTGTCAGTGACCTGAGCCTGGCCGAGCAGCGCCTGCTCGATGAGTTCGCGCGCAACCTGGAGAGCACGGGCGTCTACCGGGCCGCCCGGCGCAGTCGGGTGCCGGTAACGCGGGCGCGTGAGATCGTCGCGGACCTGGAGCGTCAGGGGGTGCTGGTGGCCTCGGCGACCAGCGAGCTCGGTGGGGCCGACGGCGTTTACTGGGACCGGCTGGGAGCTGACGCCAAGGGTCGTGGCGCGGTCCTGTCCCAGGCCGTTCTGGCTGTTCACGGCGTGAGCGCCCTGGCTCAGGAGGCTGCTCTGTGGTTGGCGGAGGCGGGGGTGGGCACGATCCTGTCGACCCGGTCCCCGCAGGACGGGGGCCTGGCTCCGCTGCTGTCGGCGCGTTTCCCGGCCCTGCGGACGCGGGCGCCGTTGCGCACCCGTCCTGATGTCATGGTGACGGTGGACGCGCACGTGGTCGAGCCGCTGCTCGCGCGCCGGCTCGTTCAGGAGGACGTGGTGCACCTGCCTGTCGTCGTCGGCGAGGCGGGGGTGCGCATTGGTCCGGTACTCAACGGTCAGGGCCCGTGCTCGACCTGTCTGAACCTGTGGGAGAGGGATGCCGACCCGTGCTGGCCGGCGTTGGCCACGCAGATGCGCACCCTGCCCATGCCGGAGGTCGAGCACCTGGTCCTGCACGAGGCGGCGGCGTCGACGGCGCGGGCCGTCATCGACACGCTGGTGGCCCAGGTGTCCGGGGTCGACGGCGCCGGGGACGAGGCTGAACCGGGCGGGGAGGCGAGCGGAGGCTCGGCCGCGTGGTGGTCCATGCACTCGGTGGAGATCACCGGCCAGGAGCCCCGGGGACGGCACAGGACCTGGGAGCGTCATCCCGAGTGCCTGTGCTCGCAGCTGTGAGCGCCGTCGGGCAGGAGTGCCTCGGGCCGTTCAGTCCCCGGCCTCGAAGTCGCGCAGGAGGGCCAGGACCGGCCCTCCGTATTCCTGGAGCTTGGTGGCGCCCACGCCGCGGATGAGGGAGAGCTGGGGCAGGCTGGTGGGTTTGACGACGGCGATGTCCCGCAAGGTGGCGTCGGCGAAGACTGTGTAAGCGGGTCTGGACCGCTCCTTGGCGATCTGGGAGCGCCAGGCCCGCAGCTCCTCGAACAGGGCGATGGTGCGGGGGTCGTTGTTGGCCTCGAAGTCGGCGGCGGACTGTCGGGAGCGTTCCTTGGCGCTTTGGCGGCCCTGGTGTCGGGAGGCGTCTCGGCTGCCGTGGCCGGTGGGCCACAGGCCGTCCAGGAAGCGGGAGGGTTTGCGGGAGGCCCGCCCTCCGGCGTTGCGGGCGCGGGCGTAGGAGATGATGAGGTGCTCGCGCGCGCGGGTGACGCCCACGTAGAGCAGGCGCCGCTCCTCCTCGATGGCGGCCTGTCCCTCGGCCAAGGAGATCGGCAGCAGGCCCTCACAGACGCCGGCGAGGATGACGGCGTCCCACTCCAAACCCTTGGCGGCGTGCAGGGAGGACAGGGTGACGCCCTCGACGGTGGGGGCGTTCTGGGCGTCGGCGCGCTCACGCAGCTCGGTGTGGAAGGCGTCGAGGTCGGCGCCGCGGGTCTGGGCCATCTCGTCGGCCAGGGCCACCAGGGCGTTGAGGGCGTCCCAGCGCTCGCGCACGGCTCCGCGGGGTGCGGGCGGCTCCTCGCTCCAGCCCTCCCGGGCCAGGACGGTGCGCGCGTCCTGGCCGAGGTCGCCGGTGAGGGTGGCCTTCTCGGTGCGGGCGGCCCCCAGGATGACGGCCATGGCACGCTTGACCTCCTCACGCTCGAAGAAGCGCTCGCCACCGCGCACGAGGTAACCGATCTGGGCTCCGGCCAGGGCCTGCTCGAAGACCTCGGACTGGGAGTTGGTGCGGTACAGGATCGCGATCTCGCTCAGGGGGACCCCGGCGGCCTGCAGGCGGCGCACCTGGGCGACGGCGCCCTCGGCCTCGGCGACGTCGTCGTCGTAGGTCTCGAAGCGCACGGCGGGGCCGCTGGGACGCTGGGCGACCAGCTCG
>CAJZFF010000260.1 GCA_915069725.1 uncultured Actinomyces sp. | reverse complement strand
GTCCGCTGCGTGGACACCGCCGGCTGGTTCCGCCCAGATCCGGCAGGGGACATGCCTTGGGACTATGCTGGCCCGCTCAGGCTGGAACTGGCAGAGGACGGTCTGCTTCGGGGAAAGGCTGGATCCGCCACAGGGTGGCTACTCCGCGAGGCTCGGGCGCTACTATCCCGGAGTTGTCGGTACTGTCTGGGGCCGGGCTCTCATGCAGTACACCCATGTCCCGGCAAGTAGCACCCAGTCCTCGTGCAGTAGCAGTGGGCACGACGAGCCCGGGCCCAGGTAGGTCATTGCAGCTGCGTGACGGGTGCTCACATCTGGCCATCTGAGATGGCACGGATTGAGCCCTGCTCAACGTGGCTGCCGTGTGGGCCGGCGCTGGCCCCGGCGTTGATTGCAGGTGGATCCGTGCCACCTGACCTCGCACGATTCCAGCAGCCATCATGCATCCAAAACATGTGCCCCGAGGGGCGGAGGCCCGTAGCGAGAGGGCGCACCATGGGGGCCGAGAGCCTGATCCTCGGGGTCCAGTTCTTGTCCCTTTGAGGTGCGTTCGAGGAGGTGACCCGGCGGCATCCTTGGCGAGCACGTCGAGAGTGTTGGTGACAGGTGCGATGGGCGGTGTGTCGGGGGTGGAAGGTGGGTATCGTGTGTGAGGGGCGACTCCTGAACGATGTTCACCGCTGGGGGAGCTCCCTGTAGCGGCGCTCGCACTCTGGGCATCGAGGCAGAGCGTCAGGGTCTGTTCGTGGTACGAAGAAGGTGTCGCATAGGGCGCGCACCGCCTTGCCCTCGACGGATGCGTCGGCGATGTGGCGGCGGTGCGTCACGTGCGCGACGCAGCCTGGAACTGAAGTGACAAGGCGTCCTTGTGATTTGGCCTCTTCAAGGATAGAGATTTGGCGGGAGCAATGACCTTCGTCCTCCATCGCGGAATAGATGTCGAAGGATTTGTCCCAACCTTGTTCCGGCGGTGCGATGCATGTCAGCAGACGGTATTCTAATCTGTGTGCCAATCTAGAGCCAGGTTGGCTCTGTTCTATGAACGACAGGCAGATATCTTCGATTCCGTCCTCGGTGGTGATGCTGAGTTCCACTGTTGCCAGCGGTTCTCGGTTGGTGCTCTGTCCGTCGCTCTTTGAAGGGGTTAGTGGGTGTGGAATGGTGGCACGGGCAGTGCCGGCGTGTGATGCCTCCTGTAGGAGTTGACATACTTCGTCCTGAACGGAGAGTTCCCACTCGGATAGCACTCGGGCGGCCGTCTCTCGCTTGAGGAGGTTCCAATCCAACTTCGTGGGAAGCAGGGCCTGCCGCCCCTCGGGTGTGCTGCACTGACGCTTCAGTGTCTCGTAGAAGTCCTCGCGATCTTCGTGCCCACCCTTTGCAAGGCCTGCTGCGAGGGTCCAGTGGGTGCCGTCGTCCGCGGTCCATACGCCTGCTCGCCATTGGCTGGAGCGGATCTCGATGAGACGAAGGTCCTGCGAGCAGGAAATAGTCCTGTTTGAGACGGTATGGTCACCAAGTGCAGTCCTGCACTTGGTGAGAATGGGGTGATCGAGGTGGGAGAGGGGTTGCACGTCTTCCCAGCGCCCGTCCGAAATTGCTCGTGGTTGAAACGGATTAGACCATCCGTCGTTCAGTTCATGAAGTAGTCGGACGGTAGGGCGGGTGGTGCGATCGTGTTGCACGGCAGCATTCTTACATATGGTGCCGACATCATTGGAGTCGGGCTCCGTTGGGTAGAAGTCTCAGAGTTCGTTGGCGAGTTCGTCGATGGCGCTGTGACGAATCGACTCTGCAGACGCAAAACGTTCGGCAAGCTCGCGGCGCTCGGTCTGACGACGATGCATGAATGCTGCGACGTCGCGGCCCGCGATCCGTCGGTCGCGACCTACTCGGTACGACGGGATCAAGCCGTCATCGAGGAGCTTGTACAGGTGGGTGCGACTCATGCCAAGCCGTGTTGCTACTTGATTCGGTGTGAAGTGGGTGTCTGCACCCATGAGTGTGATGGGGCTGTCTCCTTCGAGGAAGGTGGTCAGGGCAAGAAGAAGGTCTTGCAGCTCACCCTCGTTGAGGGTGTGGGCGAAATCTTTGAGGGCGGCGCGCTCGTGCTCATTCACGGACAACGGTGCGACGTCGATCAGGTCTGTCATGGGGGTCCTTCGCGCTGATCGGCAGATATCATAGATGACACTACACGCCTAGGTGTCACAGATGTCAACTGGGGCCTACGGCGCGAGGGAGGTGATGAGGGGGCTGGCCTCGCCGCTCCAGGAGATGGCGAGCTGGTCCCGGGCGCGGGTTGCGGCCACGTACAGCAGCGAGCGCTCCCGCAGGAGGGCATCGTCGCGGTCCGCCTCGGAGTACTGCTGGTCCCGCAGCGACCGAGGGATCGCGTTGCTCGAGACGTCGAAGAGCAGCACCTTGCGGAACTCCAGCCCTTTGGCGCGGTGCATCGTCATGACCACCGGCCTGCCCCGGCCGGCCGCCTCACGGTCCACGGCACGCACCTCCACCCCGTGCTGCGCCAGGCCATTGACGACGGCGTCGCGCTGGTAGCGGTCACGCACGAGGACGGCGATTGTTTCCGGGGCGCTGTCCTCACTGTCTCGATCCTGCTCCAGCCACACCGTCAGCAGCTCAGCGGCCTTGCTCAGCTCGTCGGCGCGGTCGGCGGCGTGCAGCAGCAGTGGCTCGGGCCCGGAGCGCGGTGAGACGTAGTGGTGCTCCTCGGCCTGCCCTTCCATGTCCTCGTAGGTGCCGGGATCGAGGATCCCGAAGGCGACATCGAGGTTCTGACGGGTGGTGCGATAGTTGCGCGTCAGCCGCCGCGACCTCCCGCGCACCTGGATCCCGTAGTGGCTCAGCGTGATCTTCTTGCCGTAGATCCGCTGGTGGGAGTCCTCAGCCAGGAACAGGTCATCCGGACCCGGCTCCACCAGCGCCCGCAGCAGCTGCAGGTGAGCGGGCGTGAGGTCCTGCGCCTCATCGACGAGCACGTGCCGGAAAGGTCGGGGCGTGCCGAGGGCTGCCTTGTGATCGAGCCAGGCGGCGGCCAGCGCGAGCTGTTCGTCAAACGAGGTCACGCCCAGGTCGGCGCTGCGGTCCCGGTAGCGCTCCATCGCCTTCCACACGGCGGCCCGCTTGGACCGGTCCAGGGCCACGCCCCGACCGGGGCGGCGCACGCGCAGGTACTGCTTGAGAGTCGTCACGCGCTGGGGCAGCACGATCAGCTCGTACTCGGACTCCAGGAAGTCGGCGGAGCGCAGCCGCTCGGGCAGCTCATCGCCCATGAGGGTGAGGACCTCCTGCCACACGTTCTCCCTGGGGTAGGTGAGTACTCGCCCGCGCGGCTGGCCAATGACCTCCTGGGCGATGGGGGAGATCCTGGCCCCGGCCTGCTGGAGGATCATGCGCGCCACCCGGTCCAGGCCGCTGACCATGACTCCGGACTCGCTCAGCTTCTCGGTGAAGGGCAGCCGTGGTTCGAGCTGGGCGACCTGGCGGCGCAGGTCGTCGGCGAGGTTGCGCGTGTAGGTCGTCAGCAGGATCCGTGGCTCCTGCTCGTCAGCCTTGTCGCGCTTGGCGAGCTCGGCGGCGCGGTGCACGGCGATGACGGTCTTCCCGGTTCCGGCGCCGCCCGAGACGCGCATGGGGCCGTTCGTGTGCCGCTCCACGATGGCCCGCTGCTGGGGATGCAGGAACAGCTGCCACTCGGCGAAGCTGAGCCCCTCGATCGCGCGGCGCAGGTCCTCATCGCTCTCCAACCAGGTGAAGGTCGAGCGCGCCGCGCGGGTGCGCAGACCGGCGATGAGGTCGGCGTCGGTGGGCTCGGCGGCGACGTCGCGCGAGGGCCGCAGCCCGAAGTCCTCACGAATGTCCTCGATCGTCGACCCCGTGGCCAGGTTGAGCAGCGCCTCGCCCTGCCAGGCGACCCGGGCGGTGGAGACCAGGTCGAGGAGCTGGGACTCGTGCTCAGCCGCCAGTGCCGCCGCACCGAGCCGGACGTCAACACCGAGCTCGTCGTGCAGGATCTCCACGGTGAGACCGTCGGGCCACTCC
>CAJZFF010000259.1 GCA_915069725.1 uncultured Actinomyces sp. | reverse complement strand
CGCCCGCGTGGGACGCGAGGGCCTGGAGGCCGCCGCCCGCAATCCCCGCATCTCGCCGGTCCTCGTCCCCGGGGCCGGCCACCAGGTGCGCCGCAGCGACCCGCAGGCCTTCTACCGCGCCGTCGACACCTGGCTGGCTGAGGTCCTGCCGGTGGACTGAGACGGGGCCGCAGCAGCCGGACTGCCACCGGACTGCCGTCGGAGCGCCACTGCAGGCCGTCGCCGCGAGTGAGAAAGGGGAAGGGCTCTCACGGCGCGCAGGGGTCGTGGCGTCGGGGTGCGCCTCCGGTCCGTGGGAGGATGCGCTCATGGCAGCTGTGTCGGACAAAGCTCGAAAGGCCTCCGTCCCCGTTCCCGGGGAGCGCACGCAGGGGGAGACCGTCGCCTACCTCCTGGCGGCACTGACTATTGGCGCGGTGGGGCTCTACCTCATCCAGGACCTCTTCGCCCCGGCCTTCTTCGCCCTCACCCTCGTGGTGACGGTCCGGCCGCTGGTGTCCTGGATGACGCGCCACCGGGTGCCGCGCGTGGTCGCGGCGACGGCGGCGATCGTGCTCATCTTCGCCTTCGTCGTCCTGCTGTTCGCGGCCCTGGCCGTCGCCGTCGCCCAGCTCGTCGACACCCTGCCGCAGTACGCCCCTAAGTTCCAGGCGATCTGGAAGCAGGTCGAGACCCAGCTCAACGGCATGGGGGTCGACCAGTCCGCGGTGCTCAAGCAGGTCACCAACGTCCTGGACACCTCCCAGCTGGTCATGGTGGCTCAGCCGGTCCTGGGGCAGCTGACCTCGGCCAGCGCGATGATGGGCGTCATGTCGATGGTGGTCGTCTTCCTCATGTTCGACACCGCCAAGATCGAGATCCGCACCGCGGCCCTCGGAGTCCTCAAGCCGGGCATGGCCTCCGCCCTGGTGTCCTTCTGCGAGGCGGTGCGCTCCTACTGGATGGTCTCGACGGTCTTCGGTCTCATCGTGGCCGTCATCAACGCGGTCACCCTGTGGTACCTGGACGTGCCGATGGCCATCACCTGGGGCGTGGTCTCCTTCATCACCAACTACATCCCGAATATCGGCTTCGTCCTGGGCGTGGTGCCGCCGGCGATCCTGGGGCTGGTGGACTCCGGCCCCTGGACGGCGCTGTGGGTGGTGCTGTCCTACACGGCGGCCAACTTCGTCATCCAGTCCCTCATCCAGCCCAAGTTCACTGGGGACGCGGTGGGGCTCAACACGACGACGACCTTCCTGTGCCTGCTGTTCTGGTCCACCGTCACCGGTGCGTTGGGGACGATCCTGGCGGTGCCGCTGACCCTGTTCGTCAAGGCCCTCCTCATCGACTCCGACCCGCGCTCGCGCTGGGTGGGGATCTTCCTGTCCGCCGGCGACTCGCCCGTGCGCGACCCCGATGAGCTCGACCAGGGCGTGCTCGACCAGCTCGATCTCGACGGCGACGGTGTCGGCGAGTCCGACCCCGACTACGGCCGGGCCGTCGTCGAGAAGCACGCAGAGGTCATCAAGGAGCGTGAGAAGGCCGGCAAGTCGTCCGCGCACGCCGACGGTGGTGGGGACGGCATCGGGGGCGACGGCGACGACGTCGGCTCCTCCGTGGCCACGGACTCAGGCCGGGCGATGAAGGACTGAGGTCAGACCCTCGCTTCGGCGCGCAGTGCCTCCACGCCTGCTGAGAGCGTCATCGCGACTGCGTCGATGACGATCTGGTCGGAGAGATCCCGTTGCGAGTGGCTGATGGCGAGGTCAAAATGCTCCAGGGCTTCGGCGATGATCTCAGCTGCGGTTCTCCTGGTGGAACTCATAACGGTACCGCCTCAGAGATGATTCGCTCGCGCATGGTTGGGCGGATATTGGTGTCGGGCACGAGGTCGACGTCGGCGTGCAGGACCGTCCCCAACTCGATCTCCAGCCCGGCCAGATCCATGAGCCCGAGCGGTTGATCCATATGGAAGAGCAGGTCGATGTCGGAGCCCTCGGGCTCAGGCCTCGGCGCGGCCCTGGCGCCAGTAGCCCATGAAGGCCACAGAGCGCCGGTCGATGCCGCGCTCACTGACCAGGTGGCGGTGCATCGTCCGCACCGCGGCCGCCTCCCCGGCGAGCCACGCGTACAGGGTCGTGCGCTTGAGCGCGTTCCCGCCCTTGGCGTGGCGCGGCACGTCCCACAGCAGTTCGCGGTCGACGTCGATCTCCTCGACCTCCTGCGGCACCCCTACCGGACACAGCTCCTCGGCGGCCTGGCGTACACCCTCGACGAGCAGCTCCCCGTGCGAGCGGCCGTTGCGCCCAGCCACCCGCACCTCGATCCCGGGGTGCGTAGGCAGGTAAGGGGCATCCGCGTCACCGGGCATCTCGACGACGGCGACTCCCCGGGCGCTCGACGGCAGGTCCTCCAGGATCCGGGCGATCGCCGGCGCCGCCGTCTCGTCCCCGCCCAGAAGGAAGCGCTCAGTCACCTGCGGCGGCACGAAGTCCACGCCCCCGGCGTCGCCGTCCCACTGCCGGTTCGGTCCCAGCAGGACCGCCTCGGTACCGACCTCGGCCTCAAGGATCCACCGCGCGGCCGGGCCGAGCGGGTCGTGCACCACCATGTCGACGTCCACCTCCGCACGCGTTCCGTCCGGAACCTCCGCCTCGTGGCGAACCGTGCGCGTCGTGTAGGTGCGGATCGGGCACCGGTGCTCCTCGGGCAGCTTCATCAACCGGCCGTACCAGTCCTCGCCGTCGGGTAGCTGCTTGTAACCCGACGCCGGCGCCGGCAGCACCAGCTTGATCCGCTGGTCCCAGCCCGGGTCGGCGTAGTGGACCAGATCATCCCCGATGAAGGTGAAGCGCCGCATGGACGGCGTCACGTCGCGGACTGCCGCCACTGTGACATGGAAGAAGCGGAACGGAGATGTCGGTGAGGCGGACGGTCTGGCTGGGCTCATTGATGCTCCTTTGGGTCAGCTGCCGTGTGAGGCCTCGCGTACGTGGTGGCGGCCCTTGGGCAGGATGAGGGGGGTGCCGGAGACCGGGTCGGTGATGACGTCGGAGTCCAGGTCGAAGACTGTCGCCACCAGGTCCGCGTCGATCACCTCCTGCGGTGGTCCCGCGGCCACAACCTTGCCGGCGCGCATAGCGATGATGTGGTCGGCGTAGCGGGCCGACAGGTTGATGTCGTGCAGCACCATGACCACGGTGGTGCCGCGCTCGCGGTTGAGGTCGGTGAGCAGATCGAGGACCTCCACCTGGTGGGTGAGGTCCAGGAAGGTCGTGGGCTCGTCCAGCAGCAGCACCGGTGTGCGCTGGGCCAGTGCCATGGCGATCCACACGCGCTGGCGTTGACCGCCGGAGAGCTCGTCGATGGATCGGTCGGCCAGTTCGGCGGTGCGGGTCGCCAGCAACGACTCCTCTACGATCCGACGGTCCTCGGCGCCCGTGGAGCGGAACATGGACTGATGTGGGTGGCGCCCACGCCCCACTAGGTCGGCCACAGCGATCCCCTCAGGTGCGATCGGCTGCTGGGGTAGCAGACCGAGTCGCGTTGCCAGCCTTCGGGTGGGGATCTGGTCGATGGGCTCGCCGTCGAGCAGGACCTGGCCCGACGTCGGCGCCAGGATCCGGGCCATGGTCTTGAGAAGCGTTGACTTCCCACAGGCGTTTGCCCCCACGATGACGGTGATTCTGCCGCTGGGGATCGTCGCGTCCACGCCGTCGACGACGATGTGCCGACCGTATCCGGAACGCAGGCCCTGTGTGGCGAGCTCGGGGACCGGGGAGGGGGCGGAGGTCGCAGAGGAGGTCATGCCGAGGCGCCCTGTCTGTTGATGCGGATGAGTTGGCTGATGAGGTAGGGGGCGCCCATGAGGCCGGTGACCACGCCTACGGGCAGTGCGGCGGACAGAAAGCACTGGGCTACCAGATCGCATCCCAGCACGATGACCGCGCCCATGAGTGCCGCTGGCACCAACAGGCTGTGGTCGGTCTGCCCGATGAGCCTGGCCGCCATTGGCCCGGCCAGGAAGGAGACGAAGGCGATGGGACCGGTGGCCGCCGTGGCGAAGGCCGACAGCGCCACCA
>CAJZFF010000258.1 GCA_915069725.1 uncultured Actinomyces sp. | reverse complement strand
CCGCAGGCGGCCACCCACCAGGCGCCCGGCCCCAGGGGGACCAGTGCCATGGCGGCGCCGGTTCCGGCCAGCCCTGCGGCAAGCAGCGTCGTGGGCCGGGCACTCTTCCAGGCCGTGACCAGGGCGGCGCCCACGAGCATGCCGGTGGCGGCCACTGTCTCGACCACCCCCATCTCGGCGGTGCTCACGGTGGGCAGGAGAATCGGCTTGATGAGAACCTGGATGACTCCGATGGCGAGGGTCGCCAGCGTCATAAGGACCACGAGGGCGCGCAGGCCGGGGGAGGCGATGATGGTCCTCCAGCCCGCCATGACGTCGCGGTCGTCACCGGGCTGGGATGCTGCGCATTGCGAGGCACCGGCTGCCAGAGCCTGGCGCACTGTCATGGTGCATGCCACCGTGACCAGGCAGGTGCTGGCGTCCAGCAGGACGAGACCCCGGGGGCCGACAAGAGGCATGAGGAACCCCGCCGCGGCCGGCGCCAGCAGGTACTTGGCGGCAGAGGCGAGCTGGAGCAGACCGGAGGAGCGCACGTAGTCCTCCTCGGTCACCAGGTCGGTGACGCTGGCCCGCAGCGCCGGCTCGGTCAGGGCCGCCAGGCAGGAGGAGATGACGGCTCCTGCGCAGATCCAGCCCAAGGAGGGCTGGGGCGAGGACAGAGCCGCCAGGATGACGCCCAGCCCGAGAATCGAGCCGGCGTCACCGATCATCATCATCAGGCGGCGGTCGTAGCGGTCTGCGAGGACCCCGGCCAGGGGTGCCAGAAGAACAATGGGGGCGAAGGCGCTCATCTGGACGGCTGCCACCGAGGAGGCCGTCCCGTAGGCGCGCAGTATGACGACGGCCAGGCCGAAGGCGCTCAGACCCGTTCCCAGCGAGTTGATGAAGGAGCCCAGGACCAGCAGCCCGACGTGCTTCATGGCTCCGCCTTCGTCAGGAAGTCGAGGCTGCCGGGCTCGGCACCCAGGAGGGTCTCACTGGCCCAGATGAGAGTCTCCTGGCGGCGGGCGAGCTCAGCGGGGCTGGACTTCATGATGTCCTGGTCCAGGAGGATGCCCGAGGCGCTCAGCAGCAGCTCGATGACGTCATGGGGGCGCTCGGTGGTGAAGGTCCCCTCGGCCACCCCCTGGGTGATGACCTCGGCCAGGACCGGGGTGAGGTGCTCGATCATCGCTGTGATGGACAGCAGGTGGAACTCCGCGTTGCCCGGCGCGTGGAACTGGTCGACGAGCTCGGTCTCGGTGTCCACCAGCCTCATCGCGCTCATGATCGCTGCGAGCTTGTCGGCCGCCGGGGCCGGTGAGGCGGCGATCGCGCGGGCCTGTTGCTCGACCTGGTGGACGATGCGCAGGACCAGGGCCTTGAGGATCTGCTCCTTGCTGGGGAAGTGGTAGTAGAGCGTCCCCTTGGCGATGCCCACGATCCTCAGGATGTCCTCCATGGTCGTGGGTTGAAAGCCCTTGGTGGTGAACAGGGTGTGGGCGGCGTCGAGAATCTCCTCGCGACGTTGCGCGGCAGGGCGGTGGATGCGCGGCATGGCTCCTCCTTGGTGCGTCGGAAACAGACTAACCGACCGATGGTCGAGACGCGAGTGCGTACTTCCGTCATGCGGACTCTTTGTCTCGCATCCTGATCCTGCCCTAAGGTGGCCCCATGACGCAGACCATCAAGCTGGCAGTAATCCCGGGTGACGGCATCGGTAAGGAGGTCGTCCCCGAAGGCCTCAAGGTCCTCGAGCGAGCGCTGGAGGGAACCGGGGTCACGGTCCGTCCCACCACCTTCGACCTGGGGGCCGAGCGCTGGCACCGCACCGGCCAGACCCTCACCGACGAGGATCTCGAGGCCATCAAGACCCATGACGCCATCCTGCTGGGAGCCGTCGGCGATCCCTCCGTCCCCTCCGGCGTGCTCGAGCGCGGTCTGCTCCTGCGCCTGCGCTTCGCCCTGGACCACTACGTCAACCTGCGTCCCTCGGTGTACTACCCGGGCGTGCCGACGCCGTTGGCCGATCCCGGCGACATCGACTTCGTCGTCGTGCGCGAGGGCACCGAGGGCCTCTACTGCGGTAACGGCGGCGTCGTGCGCCAGGGCACGGCGCACGAGATTGCCACCGAGGTCAGCGTCAACACGGCCTACGGTGTGGAGCGCCTGGTCCGCTACGCCTTCGCCAAGGCCCAGGCCAGGGCGGCCAAGCACCTCACCCTCGTCCACAAGCACAACGTGCTCGTCCACGCCGGCGACCTGTGGCGGCGCACCGTGGAGGCCGTCGGCACCGAGTACCCTGAGGTCGCCGTCGACTACTGCCACGTGGACGCCGCCACCATCTACATGGTGACCGACCCCGGCCGCTTCGACGTCATCGTCACCGACAACCTCTTCGGCGACATCCTCACCGATGAGGCCGGCGCCGTGACCGGCGGCATCGGACTGTCGGCCTCGGGCAACATCAATCCCGAGAGGGCCTTCCCCTCCATGTTCGAGCCCGTCCACGGCTCGGCCCCGGACATCGCCGGTCAGGGCAAGGCGGACCCGACCGCCACAATCAGCGCGGTGGCCCTCATGCTCGACCACCTCGAGCTGCATGAGGCCGCGGCGAAGGTCGAGGCCGGAGTCACTGCGGACATGGCCACTCGGCGCGGCGGCGCCCAACGATCCACCAGCCAGATCGGTGACGCCATCGCCGAGGCGGTGACGGCCGGGGCCGATACGTCATCGCTTTGAGACCCCACGGCCCTCTTCGTGTCCGGAGCGTGATCGCAGTACGCGAGCGGGTCGTTACATTCCGAGTATGTCGTTACTCGGTCCCCGACGTCAGACAGCCGCATGCCTCCTGCTCGCCGGCCTCACCGGCCTGTGCGGGTGCGACGTCCTGACCGACGCCCCACTGACCGACTCCGAGATGTCCGCCTTCCTGGCTGAGGCGGACTCGCACGCCATCCGATCGCGGGGACTGGCCTTCCAGGCGACCGCGGTGGCGGCAGCGGATCAACGCTCCGCCATCACGGGGGCCCTGTCGCTCTCCCGGATCCGGAGCGATGCCGCCGCGGAGGCCGCGACGCTGGCCACCAGGGTCGGAGCAGTGGCGAGCGACCTGAGCCAGGCCGAGTCCGCCGGCCTTGAGGTCGCGAGATCAGCGCTCGACCAGGCGATGCAGGGCGAGGACGTCGAGGCGATCACGACGGCGCTCTCCAACCTCCGTCACGCCGTGGCTGCGGCCGAGTCCGCGGTCTCGGCCCGGCGCTCCTCAACCGAGCCGGACCAGGTGGCTGCGCCCGGGGAGGAGAGCCCGACAGGAGCTCCAAGCGGGAGAGGGGACGGCGAGTCCGCAGAGGCGGATCGGCCGGGGGAGGGGGAGCCCGAGTCCCCCGCTCAGGTCGGCGCCCCGTCTGACGCCGAGCCATCGGGTCCCCAGGACTTCGCTGAACCGGCCCAGGGACCGCCTTCTTGAGGGGGCAGTCCCAGGAACCGTGATGAGGCGGGCTCATCCGGTGGCGGAGGCGGTCGGCGTCTCAGACCCGGGTGCCACCTTCGTGGGCCAGCGGGACTGACCCGACAGGCCGTCCACGGCGACGCCGCGAAGGACGGCGTCCCACGCCGCCTCGTCGAAGACCCCCTGCTGACAGACCTGGGTCACTGACACGGCTGCGCCGTCGGCCGACCACACCCGCACGAAGGACCGCCCCGCGACCCGGGAACCGCGGAGGCTGGCGCTGAAGGCGGTGGCGATACCGGCATAGGGGGTCGAGCGGTTCGTCGCCGTGAGCTCCTCTTGGCTGGTTTGCCGGTAGTCCGGGTAGGTCCCCGCCAAGGAGGCGGACCAGTGCTCGGACAGGGCGCGGTCGTCGCCGCCGGAGACGAGCAGCGCCGCTGCGCTGGTCACCTCGACGCTCACCTGGCATCCGGAGGAGGTCGAGGCGTAGGAGCGTGACCAGGATGCCTCCGGGGTTGACGACGTCGCGGGTCCGGTAGGGGCGGCGCTCCCGTGCGGGGCGCTCGTGGAGGTCGGGGCCGCGGTGGAGGCGGTGTAGCCGGGAAGGTCCGGGAAGCTGACCGTGAGTGCGGCCG
>CAJZFF010000257.1 GCA_915069725.1 uncultured Actinomyces sp. | reverse complement strand
CTGGGGCCTGGAGTGGATCTGTCGGGCGGAGCGCTGGAACTGGAGGGCTGGAGGCTGTACATCACCGCTGTCTCCGAGCGCGGTATCTCCGCTGGGAGCTACGAGACGATCAGCGCTGCCCAGCGCCAGGACTTCGAGATCGATGGTTTTGACACCAGACGGCTCATGACTCGTCAGCTGTGGGGCGCGCGTCTGCTTCAGTCCCCTCACGGAGTCGTTCCGGATAGTGACCTCGGCAGCATATGGACCTTCACGCTCTTCCCCGGTGAGCCGCTCGTCGACGGACGGGCCGTGTCCGGCACCGTCTTGAAGGGCAAGGTGCGTTTCCGCCTGGGAAAGACGAATCGCGGCATCGGCAGCGCCCGTGTCAGCCCGGCTCTGCCTGTACAGGGGCTCGTTCCGGATAGCCGTTGAGAACTGTGAGGACCTCAGGAACTCGGGACCTCGAGAACTCGAGAGCTCGGTCTGCCGGCCGTGCGCGTACCGGAGCCGGCTGATGCCGGAGGAGGCTGACGAAGACCACAGGTCCGGTCGCGGCGCGGAGGAACACCTGTTCGACCATGATCCGTTACAGTCCGGCCGTGCCCTCTTCTGAGAACAAGACCACCCGCGGCGACTACTCCGCTCGCCACCTCTCCGTACTGGAGGGACTGGAGGCGGTGCGCAAGCGTCCCGGCATGTACATCGGCTCCACCGATCAGCGGGGCCTCATGCACTGCGTGTGGGAGATCGTCGACAACGGCGTCGACGAAGCGCTGGAGGGCTACGGGGATCGTATCGACGTCACCGTTCACGACGACGGCTCCGTCGAGGTGCGCGACACCGGCCGCGGGGTGCCCGTGGATGTCGAACCCTCCTCGGGTCTGACCGGAGTCGAGCTCGTCTACACCAAGCTCCATGCCGGCGGGAAGTTCGGCGGCGGCTCCTACGGCGCCGCCGGTGGTCTGCACGGCGTGGGCGCCAGCGTCGTCAACGCTCTGAGCGCCCGCATGGATGTCGAGGTCGACCGGGGCGGGAAGACCTACGCCATGAGCTTCCGCCGCGGCGTGCCTGGCGTCTTCACCGACCCGTCCACCGGTCCGGACCTCGCCTCTCCATTCACCGAGTACACGCATCAAACCCCCGAACTGCGCGTGATCGGCAAGGTCCGCCGGGGCGTGACGGGCACGCGCGTGCGCTACTGGGCCGACCCTCAGATCTTCCCCTCCCCGACCGAGTACGACGCCGCCGCGCTGCGCGCCCGCTTGCGCCAGACCAGTTTCCTGATCCCCGGCCTGACCCTGACCCTGACCGATGAGCGCAGCGCCGAGGAGACCGCCAGGGCCGAGCGCATGCCGTCGTCGGGCTCGAAGGCCACCGACGACCTGGCGCTGCGAGCTGCGGCGAAGAACGCCACTCGGACTGCGGAGGGGCTGCTCGATGCATCCCCGGCGACCGAGATCGGGGAGGCGGACACCGCGGTGTTCCGCGCCGAGGGCGGAACCGCGGATTTCGTCGATTTCCTGGCCACCGACGGCTCGGTGACCGACACCTTCCGTCTGACCGGCCAGGGCGTGTACACCGAGACGGTCCAGCAACTCGATCGGCGCAGCGGACACCTGCGCCCCGTCGAGGTCGAGCGTACCTGCGACGTCGACATCGCCCTGCGCTGGGGTATCGGCTACGACACGACCGAGCGCTCCTTCGTCAACATCATCGCCACGCCCATGGGCGGCACTCACTTGTCCGGTTTCGAGCAGGCCGTCACCAAGGTTCTGCGTAAGCAGATCGAATCCAATGCGCGCGCCCTGAAGGTCACCAGTCGAGATGGGCGCATCGAGAAGGACGACATCCTCGCCGGCATGACCGCAGTGGTGACTGTGCGAGTGCCGGAGCCCCAGTTCGAGGGGCAGACCAAGGAGGTTCTGGGCACGGCCCCGGTACGCCAGATCGTCGCCAGGATCGTGGACAAGGAGCTGACGGCCATCCTCACGTCCTCCAAGCGCGACCTCAAGGCTCAGTCCCGGGCCCTGCAGGAGAAGATCGTGGGGGAGATGCGCGCTCGCGTCAGCGCGCGCATGCACAAGGAGATCACCCGCCGCAAGACCGCCCTGGAGACCTCCTCCCTGCCGGCCAAGCTCGCCGACTGCCGCAGCGACGACGTCGCCGCCTCCGAGCTGTTCATCGTCGAGGGAGACTCCGCTCTGGGAACCGCCAAGAACGCCCGCGACTCCGAGTTCCAGGCGCTCCTGCCGATCCGCGGCAAGATCCTCAACGTGCAGAAGGCCTCCCAGGCCGACATGCTGCGCAATGTCGAGTGCTCGGCCATCATCCAGGTGGTCGGTGCCGGCAGCGGACGGACCTTCGACCTGGAGGCCGCCCGCTACGGCAAGGTCATCCTCATGACCGACGCCGACGTCGACGGCGCCCATATCCGCACCCTCCTGCTGACCCTCTTCTTCCGCTACATGCGCCCCATGATCGAGGCGGGCCGGGTCTTCGCCGCCGTCCCGCCCCTGCACCGCATCGAGGTCTCCGGCTCAGGGCGGCGCAAGAAGGAGATCATCTACACCTACTCCGATGAGGAGCTCGTCACCACCCTGCGCCGCCTGGAGCGCGCGGGCCGCAGCTTCAAGGAACCCCAGCGCTACAAGGGCCTGGGTGAGATGGACGCCCACCAGCTCGCTGAGACCACCATGGAGCCCCAGCACCGCACCCTGCGGCGCATCACCCTGGGGGACGAGGCCCAGATCATGGAGGCCGAGTCCGTCTTCGAGCTCCTCATGGGCTCATCGGTCGAGCCTCGCCGCGACTTCATCGTCGAAGGCGCCCGTGACGTTGATCGTGAGCGCATTGACGCCTGACCCCCGCGTCAGGTCTCGGACGCTCCTTCAGGTAAGGTCGGTAACCTTCGTGTCACGGCCCGCCGAAGGTCGAGGCTCGTTCACTGACTGATCGTCATTCTTCGTCCTCATGAGGGAGGTGTGCTGATGGCACCCGGTTACGGCATCCGCCGGGCGGGATCCTCACCCTGGCCCATCCTGCGCCCGGGGCCCCGCTCGTCCCTGTCACGGGAGTTGACCTGGCGGCCGCTGGGCCCGGAGGACAACTACGAGCTGGCCGCGCTCATCGCTCGGGCCGAGGACGTCGACAACCCGCCCTACCGCACCAGCGAGCAGGAGACGGCCGAGTACTTCCTCGACCCCACTTACTCCGGGGTCGCCGGGCGCGACACCGACGGCGTCATGCGCGCCTTCGGCCTGGTACGCCTGCGCCCGGCCGGCGAGATCTACGCCTCCATGACCGGCACCGTGGACCCGGCCTTGCGCAAGCGCGGCATCGGCCGCGCCCTCTTGCACTGGCAGGCCGAGCGGGCCCGCCACCTCGTGGGTGCCGAGCGGGCCGGTTCCGTCCCGGGGCGGAGCGCTGCTCAGGTTCCCGCACACGTGGTCACCACCGTCATGGAGGACGACGAGCGCATGCAGGGACACCTCAAGGACATGGGGTTTAAGCCGATGCGCTGGTACCGGGAGGTGCGCCGTTTCCTCGGTGACGAGATCCCCGAGGTGGACCTGGACGGCTTCATCACCATCGACCCGTGGACCCCCGAGATCGACGACGACGTCCGGCGCGCCTACAACCAGGCCATGGCCGAGACCTGGGAGACGGACAACGTCACCCCCGAGGACTGGACCGCCGGCAGCGCCTACTTCGCCCCCCAGTGGAGCTTCGTGGCCATGGATCGCTCAGGGGACCGGGCCCGTGTCGCCGGGTACCTGCGCTCGGGCCGCTACGAGCAGGACTGGCAGGCCCTGGGCTGGCGGGAGGGCTACACCGACGTGCTCGGGGTCCTCAGCGACTACCGCCACCGCCAGATCGGGCCCGCGCTGCTGGTGGCCGCCATGCGCGCCTACGCCGCTGACGGCATGGAGTACGCCGCCGCCGGCGTCGACACCGACAACCCCAGTGGTGCCGTGGACCTGTATGAGTCCCTGGGCTACGTACCCACCCGCGGCACCATCCTCTACGCCCTCGACGTCTGAGCGGGGCGTTCATCTCCCGGGAGGCTCACCCGTGCAGGTGGGCCACGGCTCCGGCCACCACGGTGG
>CAJZFF010000256.1 GCA_915069725.1 uncultured Actinomyces sp. | reverse complement strand
GGCGGTGGCGCGCGGGTGCGGGCCGCAGTGCGGGTGCGTGGGCACGTGCGATGCGTGCGACG
Source organism: uncultured Actinomyces sp. (assembly GCA_915069725.1). GTDB lineage: Bacteria > Actinomycetota > Actinomycetes > Actinomycetales > Actinomycetaceae > Actinomyces. The sequence continues at coordinate 4,026 of CAJZFF010000256.1, read as the reverse complement.
GCGTCGGGTCCGTCCGCCACGGGTGCGGGCCCGGATGATGGATCGGGCCCGGGGAGGCCGGCGGAGGGGGCGTGGGAGTCGTCGAGCATGATGGCATGGCCTTGTCGGAGCACGCGGGGCGGAAGCCGGCCGCGAGTTTTAGGTTCTCCGAAAATTCTAGCGCGTCCGGCGCTCCAGCGTCCTCTCATCGATCCGTCGACTCGCCCCCGCGGCAGCTACGACGATTGGAGCGCGAGATGCCGATGCGCCGCGGTCTGGGACCGGTTCGCCAACAGCGGGGTCCGAGGACGGAGCAATGTCTCCTGAGAGCCTCTCGCCGCGCGACTTCCGCGGCTCGCTCTCGGAATACGCCCTTGTGCCGCTCCGCTAACCTATGCCCCGTGACTCCCGAAGAGCTCGCTGAAGCGATCCGCACCATCCTGACCAGCGCCGTCGCCGACGGCTCTCTCGCCCTGAGCCCCCAGGAGGTGCCGCTTCCTCGAGTCGAGCGGCCCCGCAGCCGCGACCACGGTGACTGGTCCACCAACGTCGCCATGCAGCTGGCCAAGAAGGCAGGCACCAAGCCACGCGACCTTGCCGAGCTCCTCGTCCCCCGCCTTGAGGCCCTCGACGGCGTCGCCTCCGTGGAGGTCGCCGGCCCCGGCTTCCTCAACATCCGCCTCGACGCCGCCAGCGCCGGCGAGCTCGCCCGCTCCATCGTCGAGGCCGGCGAGGCCTACGGGCGCAACGACTCCCTGAGCGGCCAGCACATCAACCTCGAGTACGTCTCGGCCAACCCCACCGGGCCGGTCCACCTGGGTGGCGCCCGCTGGGCCGCCGTCGGTGACTCCCTGGCCCGAATCCTGTCCGCCTGCGGCGCCCAGGTCACCCGGGAGTACTACTTCAACGACCACGGCACCCAGATCGACCGCTTCGCCCGCTCCCTGCTGGCCTCCGCACGCGGCGAGCAGACCCCCGAGGACGGCTACGGCGGCGCCTACATCAGTGAGATCGCCCAGCAGGTGACCGCCGACGAGCTCGCCGCCGGCCGCCCCGACCCGGCCACCCTGCCCGACGCCGAGGCCACCGAGGTCTTCCGCTCCCGCGGCGTCGACCTCATGTTCGCCGCCGTCAAGGCCGAGCTGCACGCCTTCCGCTCCGACTTCGACGTCTTCTTCCACGAGGACTCCCTGCACACCTCCGGCGCCGTCGAGCGCGCCATCGCCCGCCTGCGCGAGCGAGGCGTCATTGAGGAGCGCGACGGCGCCACCTGGCTGCGCACCACCGACTTCGGGGACGACAAGGACCGCGTCCTCATCAAGTCCGACGGCAACGCCGCCTACTTCGCCGCCGACCTCGCCTACTACCTGGACAAGCGCGAGCGCGGGGCCGACTGCGCCCTCTACCTGCTCGGGGCCGACCACCACGGCTACATCGGCCGGATGATGGCCATGTGCGCGGCCTTCGGGGACACCCCCGGCACCAACATGCAGATCCTCATCGGCCAGCTCGTCAACCTCGTGCGTAACGGCGTCCCGGTACGCATGTCCAAGCGCGCCGGCACCATCGTTACCCTGGAGGACCTGGTCGACGCCGTCGGCGTGGACGCCGCCCGCTACGCCCTGGCCCGTTCCTCCATGGACTCCATGATCGACATCGACCTGGACCTGCTGGCCTCCTCCACCTCCGACAACCCCGTCTACTACGTCCAGTACGCCCACGCCCGTACCCGCAACGTGGCCCGCAACGCCGCCGAGCACGGCGTGAGCCGCGACCCGAACGAGGCGCCCTTCGAGCCCGGTGCCCTGGACGATCCGGCCGACGCCGCCCTGCTGGGGGTCCTGGCCCAGTTCCCCGCCACCGTGGCCCAGGCCGCGCAGCTGCGTGAGCAGCACCGTGTGGCGCGCTACCTCGAGCAGCTCGCCGCCGCCTACCACGCCTGGTACGGCGCCACCCGCGTCACCCCCCGTGGGGACGACGCCGTGGACTCCGGGCACGTCGCCCGCCTGTGGCTCAACGACGCCGTCGGGCAGGTCCTGGCCAACGGGCTCGACCTGCTGGGTGTGAGCGCCCCCGAGAGGATGTGAGAGTTGATGACTGACCAGATTCCCGCCGGAGAGCCGCCCCTGGGGTCGCTGTCCTGCCCCGAGCCCGAGGACCGTCCCGACCTGTGGCCCACCACGGCACGGCGCACGGACGATGGCGAGCTCGTCCTGGGCGGACTGACCGTCTCCGAGATCCTCGCCGAGGCTCCCAGCCCCGTCTTCGTCTTGGACGAGGCCGACCTGCGCGGGCGCGCCGCCTCCTGGGCCGCCGCCATGCATGAGGAGTTCTGGCCCAGCTACGGCATGGCTGGGGGAGAGGCCTTCTACGCCGGGAAGGCCTTCCTGACCACCAAGGTCGCCCAGTGGGTCCTCGAGGAGGGCATGGGCATCGACACCGCCAGCCGCGGCGAGCTCGCCGTGTCCCTCGCCGCCCTGCAGGAGGTGAGCGGGGAGGAGGCCACCACGGACGCCACCCGTCTGGGCCTGCACGGCAACGGCAAGACGCAGGCCGAGATCGCCGTCGCCCTCACCCACCATGTGGGTCACCTCGTCCTCGACTCCCTCGAGGAGGTCGAGCTCGCCGTCCGCGCCGTGCGCGAGCTGCGCGCCAGCGGCGTCTACGGGCCTGAGGAGACCGGCAAGGTCATGGTGCGCCTGACCACCGGCGTGCACGCCGGCGGCCACGAGTACATCTCCACCGGCCACGAGGACCAGAAGTTCGGGCTCTCCGTCCACGGAGGCGCTGCCCGGCAGACCATCGACGCGATCATCGCCGCCCCCGAGCTCGAGCTGCACGGGCTGCACTCCCACATCGGCTCCCAGATCCTGGACCTGGCCGGCTTCCGGGAGGCCGTCGGCATCGTCCTCACCCTGCGCCACGAGGTCGCCGTCGACACCGGGCACCTGTGCCCGGAGGTCGACCTGGGCGGTGGCTACGGCATCGCCTACACCGGGGCCGACCCGGTGCCGCCCAGCCCGGCGCAGGTCGCCCGCACCCTGGCCGAGGCCGTGCGCGAGACCTGCGAGCGTCTTGGAGACGAGGTCCCCACCGTCTCCATCGAGCCCGGCCGTGCAGTCGCCGGCCCGACGACGGTCACCCTCTACACCGTCACCGGCCTCAAACGCGTCGAGCTAGGGGAGGGGGCATCGCGCCTCTACGTCAGCATCGACGGCGGCATGAGTGACAACATCCGCCCCGCCCTCTACGAGGCCGCCTACACGGCCCTGGTCGCCAACCGACGCCCCGACCCGCAGGCCGGGCTGGTGCGCAGCCGCGTGGTGGGCAAGCACTGCGAGTCCGGCGACGTCGTCGTGCGCGACGTGGACCTGCCCGCCGACCTGGCCGTCGGTGATGTGCTGGCCGTGCCCGCCACCGGCGCCTACGGGCGCTCCATGGCCTCCAACTACAACCTCTTCACCCGCCCCGGCGTGCGCTGGGTGCGTGAGGGCGAGTCGGGCTGGATCCTGCGCCCCGAGACCATCGACGACCTCCTACGCCTGGAGGGCTGAGCCTCCGCCTCCCGACGCAACACAGCACAGCGGCGTCGTCGTTCCAGGATCTGTTCCTGCAGCGGCGGCGCCGCTGCGCATGCTCTGACAGGAGGGTGCGAGGTCGCTGAGTGCGACTCTGATCTGAGAGGGACCTGAGTAAAACGTGTCTCAACAGAGATGAAGACCGGTTGTTTGGGGGACTCCAACAACGGTAACGCGGTCTACCTGATGGGAGAAATACAGCGCCAGCACGGACTCGTCACATGAATCTTGTGGTATATCCACAAGCATTAGCAATGGAAGTTGTCTGAAACCTAGGTCGCAGTTGTGCTGGAACTGTGACCTCGTGCGCGTTTCGTGTGTTCACTACTCCCAAACAGTCGGTTTGTGACACAGTGGCCCTGGTCATCACGGGGCAGCCTTCCCGTCTCCTGAACGGCTGGTGGGAATGTTCGGTGATGGTTCACGAGGCAGACCTTTGTCATCTATGCCAGGAATCCGGAGAACCCAT
>CAJZFF010000255.1 GCA_915069725.1 uncultured Actinomyces sp. | reverse complement strand
GCGGGTCCCCAGTGGGGTCAGTGGCAGCGCTTCCAGCCGGCCATCGGCACCTCCATGGGCTTTGACGACATGAAGGCCATTGAGGCCGCGCAGTTCATCGAGTCCATCCTCACCGGCAAGCAGGTGGCCCCCTCGGCCGCCGACGCCTGGTGCGCCGCGGAGGTCGACGAGGCCGTTGTCGCCTCGGCGGCCGACGGCCAGTGGCACGAGGTCCCCCGTGTCGAGGGACGCACCACCTTCGACGCCTGAGCCGCGCCGATCCGTACCTTTCTCTTCACTCCACCACCCACCCATCACAACAACCCCTGTGGCATCGCCGCCACAGGACTGAGAGGAGACCCCCTATGTCTCAGGGAGTCACGACGTCCCTGCGTGGACTCACCAGGGAAGAGCTCAACAAGGCGGTGGCCGAGACGCCGCCTTCGGGCAAGCACCGCGGCGTCATCGCCATCGCCGCCGTGGCCACGCTCGGCTCACTGCTCTTCGGCTACGACACCGGCGTCATCTCCGGCGCCCTGCCGTACATGTACATGCCCTTCGACGCCAAGGGCCTCCAGCTGACCTCCTTCGAGGAGGGCGCCATCGGCGGCACCCTGCTGGTCGGCGCAGCGCTGGGCGCACTGCTGGGCGGCCTCATGTCGGACCGATGGGGCCGGCGCCACAACATCACCTTCCTGGCCTTCCTGTTCTTCGTCGGCGCGCTCGGCACCACGTTCGCCCCCAACGTCTGGGTCATGTACCCCTTCCGCGTCGTCCTGGGCTTCGCCGTCGGCGCCGCCTCCGCGACGGTCCCCGTCTACCTGGCGGAGACGGCACCCAAACGCATCCGCGGCTCCATCGTGGCCATCGACCAGCTCATGATCGTCACCGGCCAGCTGCTCGCCTTCTCGATGAACGCCATCATCAACTCCCTCCAGGGCGGCCCGAAGATCACCATCGCCGAGGACCCCAGCGGGCACTTCGCCCCGGGCCAGTACGTCTTCGACGAGATCGCCAAGCTCCAGTCCTCCAAGGGCGGCCCGATGAACGCCGAGCAGTACCATGCCTTCCTCGACCAGCTCAGCATCAGCGCCGGTAACGGCGAGGCCTGGCGCTACATGCTGGTCCTGTGCTCCATCCCGGCCGTGGCCCTGTGGATCGGCATCCGCCTCATGCCCGAGTCCTCGCGCTGGTACCTGGCCAAGGAGCGCCTCTACGACGCCATCGGCGCCCTCAAGCGCGTGCGCGTCCCGGAGAAGGACGGCTCCATCGAGGACGAGATCATGGAGATGGTCGAGGCCCGCCAGCACGAGAAGGACGAGGAGACCCAGCGCAAGGGCTTCAGCCACGTCATGGCCACGCCCTGGCTGCGCAAGCTGCTGCTGGTCGGCATCTTCCTGGCCGTGGTCAACCAGACCACCGGCGTCAACACCGTCATGTACTACGCCCCCAAGGTGCTGGAGTACGCCGGCATGTCCACCTCGGCCTCCATCACCGCGCAGGTGGCCAACGGCGTCATGTCGGTCATCGGCTCCGCCATCGGTATCTGGCTCATCCTGAAGTTCCGGCGGCGCCAGGTGCTCATCGGCGACGTCATCGGCGTGGGCATCACCCTGCTGGGCATCGCGGCGACCTTCCAGTTCTTCATCGCCCCGCACATGGCCAACCACACCACTCCGCCCACCTGGGCCGCCTACCTCATCCTGGGGCTCATGTCCGTCTTCATGCTCATCGTGCAGTCCTCCAACGGCACGATCGTGTGGACGATGATGGGTGAGATCTTCCCGGCCAACGTCCGCGGCATCATGAACGGCACGGCGATCTTCTGCATGTGGACCGCCAACGCCATCATCACCTGGACCTTCCCGCCCATGATGGAGACCCTGGGCGGCGGCATCACCTACACCATCTACGGCGTGCTCAACCTGGTCGTCGCCGTCGTCCTGTTCAAGATCATGCCGGAGACCAAGGACAAGTCCCTGGAGGAGATCGAGGTCGAGATGGAGAAGCTCTACTCCTGACCCACCCCCAGCACACGCGCTCCCGGGAGGACCCGAGAAGGGCTTGTCAGGACAAAGTCCTGTTGCTAGGTTCGTTGCACGGGCCCACCGCCCGGCACCGACGCCGGCCCCTCCTCCCGGGAGCGCACCACTGGCGGACAAGAGCCGACGGTGCACCAGCCACCCGCGCCTCACCGCCACCCACGCACTCACCACCGCACATCACCACACGAGCGAGAACACGGAGCAACGATGTCCTTCACCCTCGACCCTGCAACCGCCATCTCCGACCCCCACGGCATCTCCTGGGGCATGCACCCGATCACCTGGCGCAATGACGACATCCCCGAGGTCGGCGCCTTCAACACCCTGGAGGACATGCTCCTCGACCTGGCCGACACCGGCTACGCGGGCACCGAGTGCGCCGGCTTCTTCCCGCCCAAGGAGGAGGTCAAGGCCGCCGCCGAGGCCCGCGGCATCAAGATCGTCGCCCAGTGGTTCTCCTCCTTCATCCTGCGCGACGGCGTCGAGGCCGTCATCCCCGACTTCGAGGCCACCTGCGCCTACCTGGAGTACCTGGGCGCCACCCGCGTCGTCGTCTCCGAGCAGACCGGCTCGGTCCAGGGCATCCGCGACGTCTGCATCTTCACCAACAAGCCGGTGCTCACCGAGGAGCAGTGGCCGGTGCTGGCCGAGGGCCTGAACCGCCTGGGCGACGTCGCCCACGCCCACGGCCTGGAGCTCGTCTACCACCACCACCTGGGCACGGTCATCCAGACCAAGGAGGAGACCATCCGCCTCATGGAGCTGACCGACCCGGCCAAGGTCTCCCTCCTGTTCGACACCGGCCACGCCTACGTGGGTGACGGCGACGTCATGGGCCTGCTGGAGGCCACCATCGACCGCGTCAAGCACGTCCACTTCAAGGACGTGCGTCCCGAGAAGATGGAGGAGTCCAAGGCTGCCGAGCGCTCCTTCCTCGACTCCTTCCTGGCCGGCATGTTCACCGTCCCCGGCGACGGCACGATCGACTTCACCGTCCCCTACAAGTTCCTCGTGGACCACGGCTACTCCGAGTGGATCCTGGTGGAGGCCGAGCAGGACCCGGCCATCGCCAACCCCCTGGAGTACGCCCGCAAGGCACGCGCCTACCTTGAGGGAACCCTCTTCAAGGCCTGAGACGTCGCAGGGTTCGCGCGGACTCCCCCTCCGAGCGGATCCCACCGGCTGACGCCTCACCTCGACGCTCCCGACCAGTGATGGTTGGGAGCGTCGTCGTTCCCGGGCCGTTGAGGAGCACGCCGGGGCGTGTCGCCCTCCCCGCTGGGGCCCGACGACGATCACCCTTCACTCACCCTTCGCTCAGGCACACCGGCGGGTTTATTCTGGAAAGGGCACTCTTGACCGCGATGACGCACAGGAGGAAAGGTCATGTCCTCGACACAGGTTCCAGGCACAGTGAGTGGGTTCTTCTCCGATGTCCGCCGCTGGGAACGCACGGATCACCGCCTCACCTGGAGCGACGGCCTGCTGGTCGCCTACTGCGCCCTTTTCTGGTTCGTCGCGGTCCAGGGGATGATTGACCACCTCCTCCATGACTCCTCACCCGCCTCGAGCGCACTTGTCTACGGCATCACCGGGATCACGGCCTGGGCGGCCCTGCCCCCGCTGCAGCTCATCACCCCTTGGCCGGCTGCCAGACGGACGCTGCGAGCCGCGGTCTCGATCCTCTCGATCGGCGCAGGAGCAGCCTCTCTCGGCCTGCTTCACGGGATCGGACTGACGACCCAGCCCACTGCTCTTTGGGACCACCTGCTCAGCGCAACCCTGCCCGCGACGGCACTCATCTTCCTGGGCGTCTCCGGGATCGCCACGCTGCTGCGCACCGCTGCGGCGCCCCGTTGACGCAGCCCCGGCAGCGCTCACGCAGGCCACCGTCGACGGCGAGGTCCCCATCGATCCTCGCCGTCGACGACTATGCATTAGTCTGGACAAAGTTCAACCCACACCCCGACTCTTCTCACCGCTGAGAGGTCCCGTGCTCCCCACCTTGACCACCACCGCCTGGATCCTGCTCGCGGTCGTGGCGGCCCTGTGCGGCATCGCCAAGACCG
>CAJZFF010000254.1 GCA_915069725.1 uncultured Actinomyces sp. | reverse complement strand
CGGGGGACCTTCGACGCCGTCGGGGACGGGAATCCTGTCCCCGAACGCGCAGGATGCCCCCGGCCGGGGCGACACGCACCCGGCCACGTGGAGTGTCCTCGTCGGTCCGCCCCGCTGCGCCGGTGACGTGCCTCCTTACTGCGCCACCTCAGGTGTTGACGTGTGGTGGTGGAGTGTCGCCGCGGAAACAAGCAGCACCACCGCCGGCAGGACGTTCACCAGGTAGATCCAGGCGCTCGGGTTGGACGTCTCTGCCGTGACGAGGCAACCGATGGTCAGTGAGACGGACAGACAGATGCCGGCCAGTGCCACGCTGAGGACTGCCCCGCCCATCTTGTTGTCGGCCGCGACGACATAGAACGCGGTGATGAAACCAATGACGGCCAGAATCAGGATGACGCTGTTCATCGTCCGCACGAGACTCACGAGGTTGAGACCAGCGTCGGGTGACGAGCTGTCCGAGAGACTTGGCGGCACGAGCGTGGAGGCGTCGAGGACGTGGTTCGACACAATGATGCCCAGTACCTGGGCACCCCAAGCGATGATGGTGATGATGGACTCGATGTCCGCTGATTGTGCGGGGCGTGAGGAGCGGGCTGCGGAAGATGTCATGGCTGGAGCCTGTCAATGCGCCCGCCGTGTATCAACCAGTGGGTAGCCTGGAGGCATGATCGATCATGCCTCTGTGAGTGTCAGTGATCCGGCGGCCTCCAAGGCCTTCTACGAGGCCGCGCTCGCGCCGCTGGGCTACCGCGTCGTCATGGAGTTCGGGCCCGTCACCGGACTGGGTGGGCCGACGCCCGGTACGCCGGAGGACGCCCCGGTCCACGCGGACCTGTGGCTGGCCCCGGCGGAGAACCCGACTCCGTGCCACATCGCCGTTACGGCGTCGTCGACGGCGCAGGTGGACGCCTTCCACGAGGCGGCCCTCGCGGCGGGCGGCACCGACAATGGAGGTCCAGGCGAGCGCCCGCACTACCACCCCGGCTACTACGGGGCCTTCGTCCTCGACCCCGACGGCAACAACCTCGAGGCCGTCTTCCACGGCGCCGGCGACTGAGCTCCGCCTGCGCGCCTCACCTCCGCTGCGTGAGCCCGCCGTCGGGGACCTTTCCTCGCGGCCGGGGACACTTCTGTACGGCGGGGGACGTTTGACGCCGTCGGGGACGGGAATCCTGCCCCCGGACGCGCAGGATGCCCCCGGCCGGAAGGGCGCGCACCCGGCCGCGTGGAATGTCCCCGTCAATGTTGATGGTGGGGCAGGAGGCGGTGGGGAAACAACGACGCGGCGGTGAGACGGCGGTGTCGGCTCACGCAGTACCTGAATCGACATCGAGGCCGCCTCGGAGACAATGCCCGACAAATCCCCGGGAGTCTCAGGAAGATATCGAAGCGGCGGGCGAGGTGGTCGCGACCGATGGTGCAATGCCCTCCCGCGCCCGCCCGAACGGGGCGCGGTGGTGCGGAACGCGGCGTCTCAGCGTGTCGCGCACCCGGCGTGGCGCCCTCTCAGCCCCGGATTTGCCAGATATCACTCAGGTAACTGCTCGCAATCGGCTCAAGATGCCGCAGATACCTCGCAGAGATCTCTAGACTTCAACCATGACTGTGCCTTCAGAGACCTCGACGACGATCGACCCTCGTGAGGTGTCACTGTATGCCGGCCACTTCGACGCGCTGTGGGGTGTGGCCTGGAGCCCGGACGGCACGCGGCTCCTGTCCGGGTCGCACGACGGCACGGCCCGCGTCTGGGACGCGAACCGCGGTACCGAGCTGTTCGCGCTGGCCGGCCCCAGCCTGTCCATCAGCGCAGTGGCCTGGAGCCCCGATGGCACGCGGCTCCTCACTGCGGCGGAGGACCACAGCGTGCGCGTCTGGGACGCGACCACCGGCGCCGACCTGCTGACCCTGGGGGTCGGCGGCTCCGGCGTGGGCGGGGCGGTGGCCTGGAGCCCCGACTCCACCCGCATCCTCACCAGCTTCGACGACGCCTCGGCCCGCATCTGGGACGCCTCCAGCGGTCAGGTGGTGCGCACCCTGTCGGGACACACGGAGCACCTCACCGCGGTGTCATGGAGCCCGGACGGGACCCGCGTGGCCACCGCCTCCGACGACGGCACCGCCCGGGTCTGGGACGTCACCACCGGCACCGAGCTGCTGCGCGTGGGCCCCATGGCCTTCGTGGGGCGCGGCGCCACCATGGGCCCCGACGGCAGGCCGACCCACGTCGGCCCGATCGAGCCGATGACCGGCCTGTCATGGAGCCCGGACTCGCGCCGCATCATCACCGCCTTCGACTCGGCCGAGCCCCGGGTCTGGGACGCCGCCACCGGCGAGGAGGTCCTCAGCCTCCACGGCAGCGAGCGCCGCTGGGTCAGCGTCGTCTCCTGGAGCCCCGACGGCAGCCGCATCATCACTGACGACATCTCCGGCACCACCGCCCACATCTGGGACGCTGCCACCGGCGAGGAGCTGCTCAGCCTCCACGGCCACAACCAGTGGGCCTGCGCCCTGGCCTGGAGCCCGGACTCGAGTCGCGTGGCCACCGGCTCGCACGATGACACCGTGCGCGTCTGGGACGCCGCCACCGGCCAGACCCAGCTCGTCCTGGGGGCCGGTAACTCCGTGGAGACCGTCTCCTGGAGCCCCGACGGCACCAGGCTCAGCATCGGCGCCAAGATCGGCGGCAACCGCGTCTGGGACGCCGCCACTGGCCAGCCACGCCTCACGGTCGACAACGGCGCCCGTGAGCTGAGCGAGGTCGTCTGGAGCCCGGACGGCACCCGCCTGGCCACCTCCTCCTACCTCTCGCCCCGCGTCCTCATCCTGGATGCCTCCACCGGCGACGTCGTCCAGGCCCTGACCGCCGGGGAGGACGACGTCAACGACATCGCCTGGAGCCCGGACAGCGAGCGCATCCTCACCGGACTGGGAGACGACCGCGCCGCGATCTGGGACGCCGCCCGCGGCGAGCGCCTCCTGACCCTCGAGGGCCACAGCGACATGATTACCTCGGTCGCCTGGAGCCCCAACGGCCAGCGCGCCCTGACCGGCTCCCAGGACGGGACGGCCCGCATCTGGGACGCCACCACCGGCGAGGTCATCCACACCTATACCGGCAACTGGGTGCGCGACGTCGTGTGGACTCAAGGGGGCCCGCGCGTCGTCACCGGCAGCGCTGACGGCGCCGCCCACGTCTGGGACGTCATCACCTCCGGCGAGCTCGTGACGCTGCGCGACGACGCCGCCATGGTCCGCTCCTATGCCTGGAGCCCCGACGGCACCAAGGTGCTGGCCGGCTTCGACGACGGCGTCGTGCGCGTGTGGGACGAGGTCTCCGGCAAGGTCGTCCTGTCCCTGGCCGGCCACCGTTTCGGCGTCACCGACGCGCAGTGGAGCCCCGACGGCACCCGGATCCTCACCGGCTCCGAGGACGGCACCGTGCGCCTGTGGGACGCCACCACCGGCGAGATGACCGGGCTGTTCCTGTGCTTCCTGCCCGACGGCGGGGTCGCCATCCTCGACGCCCCCTCCCTGAGCCTGCGCTCGGGCCCCGGGGAGGTCTGGGACTACCTCGGCCGCCCCGAGATCCTCGCCGGCCAGCTCACCCGCGTGGGCGTGGAACGGCGCCAGTACCTCAACTCCGACCCGCTGCCCGAGGCCGTCGCGGAGCCGTCCCCGGCCGAGGCCGCTGACGAGGACCCGACGGCGCCCGAGCCGGTTGAGGAGCCCCAGGTTCCCGAGGAGTCTCCGGCTCCCGAGGCCACCGAGCCCTCTGCGGCGCCGGAGGTGCCGGAAGGCGACTCGCTCGGCGAGCCCGCCGACGCCCCCTCCGTCTTCGCTGCGCCCACGCAGCAGGAGACCGAGCCGGCCCCTGCCCAGTCCGGTGCCGACGTCGAGCAGTCCGCCGCTTCCCAGTCCCCTGAGTACGCCCCCGCCCAGGCCCCGGAGCCGCCGGCCCCCGCTGGTGATCCCCTCATCGAGGAGGCTCCCGCCCAGGCGCAGGCCCCGCAGGTCGAGGAGCCCGGCTCCACTGAGGCCGAGGGCTCCGAGATCTCCGCACCGGTCCCCGCCCCGGAGGCGGCGGATCCGGCCG
>CAJZFF010000253.1 GCA_915069725.1 uncultured Actinomyces sp. | reverse complement strand
CGGCCCAGGCTGGAAGCGACAAGCAGCTCCAGCTGGTCCGGGCCCTGGCCGCGCACGCCGTCACCGATGAACAGCTCGACGTCGTCGCCGGGCTTGTGGAGGGGAGCCAGGCTCTGGACGGTCTCGACGTCGACCAGGACCTGCGCTGGGACCTGCTGATCGGCCTGGTGGCCGCCGGCCGCAGCGGGGAGGAGCAGATCCGCACCGAGGAGACCCGGGACCGCACGACCACGGGACGTGAGCGCGCCGCCGAGGCCCGGGCGTCGATTCCGACCCCGGAGGCGAAGCAGGCCACCTGGCGGACCCTTGTCGACGACGCCTCCATGCCCAATGAGACCCAGGTGCGCGTCCTGCGGGGCCTGACCAATGTTGAGCGCCACCCCGAGCTGCTGGTTCCCTTCGTGGGGGCGTATGTGGAGGCCATCGACTCCGTGTGGTCCTCGCGCACCTTCCACATGGCCGAGAACCTGCTGACGGGCCTGTGGTCCTGTGCCACGGTGGGCCTGGAGGGCGCTGACGACCCGGCCGCCGCCCTGACGGGATGGTTGGAGTCCCACGCCCATGCCCCGGCCGCACTGCGACGGATCGTGCGCGAGAACCTCGACGACACGCAGCGCGTGGCCAGAGCGCAGGCCGCGGAGGCCCGGAGCGTCGAGTAGCCACCTCGGGTCCTGGTCCGGGTCGCACCCCGGTCCAGGACCCGACGACACCATGAGTTGGGGCCGAACGCATGATGCGTTCGGCCCCAACTCGTGAGGTGCCGGCCCCGACATCCCGGCACCCGAATCTCTCAACGCCCAGACGACTCCGCGGCCTTCTTGCCCGTGGACGTGGCGGCGGCGTCCTGCGCGGCGGCGAAGGCGTCGACGTCGTCGTCCTCACGCCCAGGGGTCTTGAAGTCGAACTTGACGATGAGGAACCTGAAGAGGAAGTAGTAGATGACGGCGTAGACCAGTCCCATGATGACGATCATGAGTGGTCCGCGGACCACGCCACCGGAGAGATCAGCGGACTTGCCGAAGTTGAGCAGGTAGTCGATCGCTCCGGCGGAGAAGGCGAAGCCGTCCTTCGCTCCCAGGAGGTTGGCGATGGCCAGGGAGGAACCGGTCAGCACCGCGTGGACGACGTAGATCGGGAAGGCCACATAGGCGAAGGCGTACTCGAGGGGCTCGGTGATGCCGGTGATGAAGGCGGTCAGGGCCACCGAGACCATGAGGGCGCCGGTCGCCTTGCGCTTGGCGGGCTTGGCGGTGTGCCAGATGGCCAGTGCGGCTGCGGGCAGGGCGAACATCATGATCGGGAAGAAGCCGGTCATGAAGCTTCCGGTCCACGAGTTCGAGCCGTCCACGCCCTGGAAGAAGCAGGTGATGTCACCGTGCGCCGTATCCCCGGAGGCCGTCTGGCAGGAGCCGAGCTGGAACCAGGGCACGGAGTTGAGCAGGTGGTGCAGACCGAAGGGGATGAGCAGGCGGTTGACGGTACCGAAGACGAAGACCGCCAGGGCTCCGGCGATGCCCTTGGAGTTCCCGGCGTTGATGAGCCAGCCGCCGAGCTGGTCGTTGATGAGCCAGTTGAAGGCCGGGTAGAGCGCCGACATCACCAGGGCGACGACAAGAGCGGCACCGGAGGTGACGATGGGGACGAAGCGGCGTCCGCCGAAGAAGGCCAGCCAGTCGGGCAGCTTGACGCGGTAGTAGCGCTGCCAGAGCAGGGCAGCGACGACGCCGATGACGATGCCGCCCAGCACCCCGTAGTTGATGGGCGTCTGAGTGGGGATGTCACAGAGCTTGATTCCCTGGTTCCAGGGGCCGACCTGTGCGATCTTCCCCGTGGCGGGATCAAAGGAGTGGAGGCAGTCGAGGGCCTCCTTGCTCAGGGGCGCGGGCTTGCCCATGATGATGGGGGACATGGTCCAGGTGACTGCGCGGTAGACGAGGAAGCCGAACAGGGCTGCCACCCCGGTGGAGCCGTCGGCCTTCTTGGCGAATCCTACGGCGACGCCAACGGCGAAGATGAGGGGCAGGTTGTCGAAGACCGCTCCGCCGGCCGCTGCGAAGACGTCTGCGACGGGTTGCAGCCAAGGCAGTTTCTTAGCCAGTCCGTCGGCTCCCAGCATGTCCGCCTGCCCCAGACGCAGCAGCAGACCCGCTGCCGGGAGCGTGGCGATGGGCAGCATCAAAGATCTCCCCAGACGCTGGGCAAGGGCGAAGGCACCGCCCGTCTTCTTCTTGACTGACATGAGTGTTCTCCAGTTCAGGATCGCGCGGCAGCACTGCCGCGTCAGAGATAGCCACCGTGACGGTGGTAGTCGGGACGGATCGACGCCGAACACGTCTGGACCAGTGCCACCAGAAAAACCGATAGAACCTTCAATGTCAAGCGCGGGGCACACTCGTCGGCCATAATGATATGAAAGTCGATGCGACACAGCGGAAGCAGTGGTCGTAGCCATCCCCCTCGCCCTGGCTGCGTCCGCCCACTGTCAACCAGGGGAGTCCCATGCCCAAGAACGCAGGCAGGAAGCCGGCAAAGTACGTCATCGTGCGCAATTACCTGCTGGACCTGGTCAGGAACGGGCTCGCCAACGGCAGCCCGGTGCCCTCCGAGCGCGAGCTGTGCGAGCAGTTCGAGGTCTCCCGCATGACCGTGCGCCAGGCCATCGACACCCTCGTCGTCGACGGCGTCCTGGAGCGCCACCAGGGCAAGGGGACCTTCGTGGCGCCCCCGAAGCTCGACCTGCAGGTTCGACTGACCTCCTTCACCCAGGAGATGCAGCGCCGCGGGATGGAGCCCGGCGTCGTCATGTTGCAGTCCGAGACCGTCGCCTCCGATGAGACCGTGGCGGAGGCGCTCGAGCTCGAGGCCGGGGCCGAGGTCCACCACCTGCGTCGCCTGCTGACCGCCAACGCCATCCCCATGGCGATCGAGGAGAACTGGATTCCCGCTGCGCTTCTGCCCAACCTGCTGCGCACCAGCCCGAACTTCTCGGTCTACGCCGAGCTGACCAGCGCCGACCTGGCGCCGCAGTGGGGTGAGGACATGATCGAGGCCCATGCGGCCACGGCCCAGGAGGCAGCGCTGCTCTCCGTCCCGGAGGGCGCCCCGACCCTGGATATCACCCGGCGAACCTTCCACGAGCACTGCGCCATCGACTACTCGCGCACCTTGTTCCGCGCCGACCGCTACACCCTGTGGGTCCCGGTGGCCGCCCCCAAACCCGCCTTTCGCCCGGACCGCTCGTCGTCTTGAGGGGCTGACACAGGTCGGTACTGGACAACCTCCGGGCGGCCTGTACCATGGGGTACTGGTATGGACCATTAGTCCGGTACCGGCGAAGGTGCCGCACCTGACTGCACCTCCACCATGTCCTGACGCCTCATCTCGGCACCATTACCCACCGAGCCCGGCAAGCACCCGGGCAGACCCAGGAGGAACCCATGTCTCAGGCACAGAGCATCGTCGACGCCCTCGGAGGATTCGACAACATCGTGGAGATCGAACCCTGCATCACGCGGCTGCGCTGCGAGCTGGAGGACGGTTCCCTCGTGGATGAGCCGGCCCTGAAGGCCGCCGGAGCGCACGGTGTCGTCAAGCTCGGCGACATCGTGCAGGTCGTGGTCGGCCCCAACGCGGACACCATCGCGGAGGACATCGAGGACCTGCGGTGAGCCTGACCGTCCAGTCGCCGGTATCCGGCGTCGTCGTCGCTCTCAGCGACGTTCCCGACCCCGTCTTCTCCGGCAAGATCGTCGGCCCCGGTGTGGCCATCACCCCGGACACCGGTGCCGGGAGTGAGGTCAGCGCCCTGGCGCCGATCAGCGGAACCATCACGAAGATCCACCCCCACGCCTACGTCATCACCAACGACGACGGCCACAGCGTCCTGGTCCATCTGGGGCTGGACACCGTGAGTCTGGGGGGCAACGGCTTCACCCTCCTGGCCAGTGAGGGAGACACCATCGATGCGGGCAGCCCCGTCATCAGCTGGTCACCGGCTCAGATCGAGGCCGGCGGACTCAACCCGATCGTCCCCGTCATCGCCCTGGAGGGTGATGAGACTGATCTGGAGCCCGTGTCACCCGGCCGTATGACGGCC
>CAJZFF010000252.1 GCA_915069725.1 uncultured Actinomyces sp. | reverse complement strand
AGGAGCGGGGTCCGTCTCAGCAGCAGCCGCACCGACCGGGACGACGGACAGGGCGACGGCCGCGGACGCGGCCATCCATACGCTTCGCTTCATGGGAACTCCTTCAGGATGTGAAAGCGACAACTCTCACATCGGGTGATGAGGATGTGGATGCGGACACCTTACCCAACGCAGCCCGGGTCCTGTCACGCCACCGACACAGGCACTACTCCACTGTTGGGCACTTCACATCTCCGCCGCGCGGGGGTGGTGGAAGACGATCAGACCCTCAGGCCCAGCCCTCTCATGCGCGAGACCGCCCCCTGGCTCAGCACTGAGTGGAGCTGCTCCTGCGCCATCTGTCCGAGGAGCTCGGGGAACTGCCCCAGGAGCCTCTGGAAGGTTCCGATCTCCTCACCGATGACGCGCCGCCCCCACAGCCCCAGCCGAGCGGCCAGCTGCGGGTCGGCCGCGATGACCTCCTCCAGCTCGGCGATGGCGTAGGTGCTGATCGGGTCCTGGCTGAGCTCGTGGACGAGCCCCCTGCGCAACGACTCCTCCAACGACTCGCTCAGCGCCATCCCGAAGTCGATGAGCAGCCCGAAGGTGATGTAGGTCTTGAGCAGGCGCTCGGCCCAGTCCAGTGGCCGCAGCCGCTCGTCGAAGTCGCCCAGGACGTCGGTGAATCGCTCGGCCGCCCCCAGGGCGTCGATGCCGTGGGTCGCGGCCAGCTCCACCACCCGATCGAAGGAGGCGACCTCCCAGGCGCTCATACGCAGCAGGTCGACCCGGGCCGTCATCCGCGGAGCCCGGTCGGCATCCTTTGCGTAGCGGGTGCAGGCGGCCGTCCGGGAGATCGCGACGACGCCGACGACGGACAGCTCGTGTGGACCGACCTGCATCGGAGTGGAGGCGCTGGGCTGAGGTGACGGAGTCGGCATCTGGGACATGGCCACCATCGTAGTCAGCCCTCCCTCACCGAGCAGCCTTGCCGTAGCGCTGGTATCAGTCGTCGTCTTCCCTGTAGCGACGAGACCCCCGAGGATCGCCGCACCGGTCTTCTCATTGCAGCCCTTCCACATCTGCGCAGCCACTCCCACACCAGTGGTGACATCACCCACACTCAAGCCGCCATGGTGACACCCACCGACGCGAATACGTTGGAAAGCCGCTACGCTGACGGCGTCCACGGTTGCCCGGTCGTCAGATGGACCCAGATATGACTCGCGATCGGCTGCCAGATCCGACGGCGCCAACGCCCACGCAGCGCACCCGACTGTGCGCGCGAGCGACAGCCGCGCCGGAGCGGTTCAACCCGATCAGAAGACAAGGAACCTCGTGAGCAACGAGCAGCACGGGGCCGACGCCGTCGAGCCCGACCACAACTCCACAGACGACCAGACCATCATCGAGGGCGCCGACGCCGCTACCGCCCCGTCCGGAATCATTGAGACGGCCGGCGCCCACGCCCCCGTCCTGGACGAGGCCACTCCCGACATCACCGACGAGGGCGCCCAGACCGACCTGAGCCGCAAGACCTTCGCCGACTTCGGCGTCGAGCCGGAGATCTGCGAGGCCCTGGCCGCCAAGGGAATCACCCACCCCTTCCCCATCCAGGCCCTCACCCTGCCGGTGGCCCTGGAGGGCCAGGACATCATCGGTCAGGCCAAGACCGGCACCGGCAAGACCCTGGGCTTCGGCATCCCCCTGCTCATGGACACCCTGGGCCCCGGGGAGGAGGGCTGGGACGAGGATCCCGCCTCCGGCAGCCCCCAGGCCCTGGTCATCCTGCCCACCCGTGAGCTGGCCAAGCAGGTCGCCGAGGAGCTGTCCACGGCGGCCGCCAAGCGCACCGTGCGCATCGTTCAGGTCTACGGTGGGCGCGCCTACGAGCCCCAGATCGAGGACCTCGAGCGGGGAGCCGAGGTCGTCGTGGGCACGCCCGGCCGCCTCATCGACCTCATGGAGCGCGGCGTGCTGGACCTGGCTCACGTCACCACCGTCGTCCTGGACGAGGCCGACGAGATGCTGGACCTGGGCTTCCTGCCGGACGTGGAGAAGATCCTGGCCCGCACCCGCGCCGACAGGCACACAATGCTCTTCAGCGCCACCATGCCCGGGGCCGTGGTCGCCCTGGCTCGCCGTTACATGACCCGACCGACCCACATCCGCGCCCAGGACCCGGGCGACGAGGGCATGACCGTGCAGACGGTCCAGCAGGTCGTTTACCGCACCCACTCGATGAACAAGGTGGAGGTCGTCTCCCGGATCCTCCAGGCCGAGGGGCGCGGACGCACGATCATCTTCGCGCGTACCAAGCGCACGGCGGCCCGGGTGGCCGACGACCTGCGCGCCCGCGGCTTCGCCACCGGGGCCCTGCACGGCGACCTCGGTCAGGGGGCCCGCGAGCAGGCCCTGCGCGCCTTCCGCAACAACAAGGTGGACGTCCTGGTGGCCACCGACGTGGCCGCCCGGGGCATCGACGTCGACGACGTCACCCATGTCATCAACTACCAGTGCCCCGAGGACGAGAAGATCTATGTCCACCGCATCGGGCGCACCGGACGCGCCGGCAACTCCGGCACGGCAGTCACCTTCGTGGACTGGGACGACGTGCCGCGCTGGCGGATCATCGCCAAGGCTCTGGGCCTGCCCATCGAGGAGCCGGTGGAGACCTACCACACCAGCGAGCACCTGTTCGCCGACCTGTCGATCCCGGAGAAGGTCACCGGCCGCCTGCCCCGTCACAAGCGCACCCTGGAGGGGCTCGACGCCGAGGAGATCGAGGACCTGGGTGAGACCGGCAAGCGTGGGCGCAAGCAGTCGGGCCGGCAGGGCGGGCGCTCGGAGCGCGGCCGGGGCCGCGGCGGCAGGGGCGCCAAGGACTCCAAGCGCGGTGAGCGTTCCCGGCGCTCCGCCGACGGCGAGGCCAAGCCCCGGCGCAAGCGCACCCGTAAGCGCACGCGCGGCGGCCGCCCGGTTGACGGGACCGCCGGCGAGTAGGACTGACAAGCAGCGGCTGAGACTCACGTGGGTCTCAGCCGCTGTCCGACTCCGGGCGGAGCCGAGTCACAGGCGGGTCGCCAGGAAGGCGAAGACGCCGTCGGCCATGATCTGGACGGCGATGGCCGCCAGGAGCAGCCCCATGACCCGAGTGAGGATCCGGATGCCGGAGGTGCCCAGCACCCGGTTGAGCCCCAGGGAGAAGCGCAGCGAGACCCAGATGGCGATGTGCGTGCCGATGATCGCGGCCGTCACGGAGACCCACCCGGCCACCCCGCCTCCGGTGGTGTCCACGGCGACCATCGCCGCGACGATGGCTCCGGGCCCAGCCAGCAGGGGCGTGCCCAGGGGCACGAGGGCGGCGTTGGCGGTGACGGCCTCGGGGTCGGGGCTCTCATCGACCTTGTCCGTCAGCAGCTCCAGGGCCACCAGGAGCAGCAGCAGTCCGCCGGCCACCTGAAGGGAGGGCACCGAGATGCCCAGGAACTTCAGGATGTAGCGTCCGAAGACCGCGAACAGCACGATGACGGCGAAGGAGACGACCGTGGCCTGGCGCGCGGAGGCGGCGCGCTCCGGGGGCGTCTGCCGCGAGGTCAGGGACAGGAAGATCGGGATGGCACCCAGGGGGTCCTGGATGACCAGGAGCGTGGTGAAGGTCGTGGCGAAGACCGTGGTGTCGAAGACGGACTGCAGCATGGGGCGTTTCTATCACCGCCGCTCGGCGGAAGTCGGGTGCCGTGGCCGGTCGGCCCTCAGGGGCGGACGAGGTCGAGGGTGCCTTCGTCGAGGATCTGTTCCAGCAGCTCGGGCGGCATGAGGTTCTCCCCCAAGCGGTTGGGCTTACCGGTGCCGTGGTAGTCCGAGGCCCCCGACAGCCCCAGGCCCAGGCGCTGGGCCAGGAGGCGAACCTGCTCGCGCTGCTCGGGGTCCTGGTCGCGATGGTTCATCTCCAGGGCCGCCAGGCCGGCCTCGGCCATCCGGGCGAAGGTCTCATCGGGCACGAGGCGGCGCTGGCGCGAGGAGGCACGCGGGTGGGCCGCCACCGGGACTCCGCCGGCGGCGCGCACCAGGCGGCAGGCCTCCACCGGGTCCAGCGCCCAGTGGTGGACGTAGTAGGGCGAGGAGG
>CAJZFF010000251.1 GCA_915069725.1 uncultured Actinomyces sp. | reverse complement strand
CGCCGGCTCGGCCCATTACGGCCTGCTGCTGGCTCACGCCTGCCCCTCCCCACCGCCGGCCGGCACCGAGCCTCGCCGCTCCCGGGCGCAGTCTCCGCGTCGTCCCGCCTCACCTGGGGCCGGGACGCCGTTTCGGCTGCGTGACTCCCGCTCGCATCCCGCCACCTGAGCTCGCACGACTCCAGCAACTATCACGCACCCGAAACACCCACCCCAGGGGCTCGCCGCCGGCTGACGCCGAGCCCCGCTATTCCCGGGCGTTGCCTCCGCGTCGCCCCCGGGTACAGCTTCCACGTCGCTCCGGCTCCATGGGGCTGGGACGCCGTGTCGCCTGCGTGACCAGCGGTGGAACGGCGCCACCTGACCTCGCACGATTCCACTAACCATCACGCAGCCACAACGGTGCCCTGCAGGACCCAACTGCTGCACTCCAAGGGCTCGGTGAGGTCGCAGGGGTCCGGTCCTGCCGTGGGGGGTGTGGGTGGTGGCGTCCGTCTGGCCTCGGAGGTGCGTTGTGAGCTGTTGGTGTCACGATTGGCGACTTTTAGGTGACCGTTGGCTGACGTGCCTGAGCCTGCGTGTCTCTGACCTGCGCATACGTGTCGGAGCATGACGGCAGTCAGTCTGGCTTGTCCCTAAAAGTCGCCTTCAGTGACACCGCACTAAGAGACCCACCCGAATCCGGGTTTGGGGAACCGACCTCGGACGGCACGAGTTTGGCGTCGGTGGTTCCCGGGAAACGCAACGGTTCAGCGAAGAGTGCGAAACGGCTCTGAGCAGGACGCAAGATCGAGAGGAGGCGGATCAGCCTCCCCGCTATCCGAACGGCAGCGGCCCTGCACCCCAATGTAGGTGAAGCCGACGAGTGTTAGGACTGGGGGTGGCGTCTGCCGGCCGCTCCTGCTCAGGCGAAGACGACGGTGCGGTGCCCGTTGAGCAGCACCCGGTGCTCGGTGTGCCAGCGCACCGCCTGCGCCAGCACCCGGCGCTCGACGTCCTGCCCCTTGGCCTGCAGCACGGACACGGAGTCCTCGTGCCCGGCCCGCGTCACGTCCTGCTCGATGATCGGTCCCTCATCGAGGTCCGCCGTCACGTAGTGCGCGGTCGCCCCGATGAGCTTGACCCCGCGCTCGTGCGCCTGGGCGTAAGGGCGCGCCCCCTTGAAGGACGGGAGGAACGAGTGGTGAATGTTGATGACGCCCCCGTGCAGCCGCTCGCACAGGGCGGGGGAGAGGATCTGCATGTAGCGGGCCAGCACCACCAGCTCGACGTCGAGGGAGTCCACCAGCCCCAGCAGCTCGGCCTCGGCGGCCTCCTTGGTCTCCTTGGTGACCGGGATGTGGTGGAAGGGCACCCCGTAGAACTCGGCGACGTCCCGCAGCGTCTCGTGGTTGCCCACCACGCCGACGACGTCGACCGGCAGTCCCTGGCTGCGGGCCCTGAAGAGCAGGTCGGTCAGGCAGTGCCCCTCCTTGGAGACCATGATGAGGGTGCGCATCGCGCGCCCCACCTCATCGAGGCTCCACTGCATCTCGTACTCGCCGGCCAGCTCGGCCAGGTCCTTCTCCAGCTCCACGCGCGGCACGGTGGTGAGCACCTGGACCCGCATGAAGAACAGGCCGGTGGAGGAGTCCCCGAACTGCTTGGACTCGGTGATGTTCCCACCGCGGCGCGCCAGCGTGCCGGTGACCGCGTGGACGATGCCCGGACGGTCGGGGCAGGACAGGGACAGGACCAGGTGGGCGGCGGAGTCGGGTTGCGCCGTGGAGTGAGCCATGGCCTCAGCCTAGTCGGCGCTCGCGCCAGTTGACGACGGCGAGCACCAGCCAGGTGGTCACGATGAACGGCCAGGTGTAGGTCGGCACCGGGATCGCCGTGAAAACCCGGTCCACGACGACGGTCAGCACCGATCCCGCGACCGCCAGCACCCAGGCCCGCCTCCCGGGAGGCAGGAGGACGACGCCGATCGCGATCGCGGTCAGGCACGGAGAGTATCCGCCCAGACCGTGCGCCGCCTGGCCGGCGGGAACGAGTGCCAGCGTTGCTGCCGTTCCGACGACGCTGCCCAGCAGCGCTGCCGTTCCTACTCTCCAACTGGCGATGAACAGCCCGGCCAGGATCAGCGCACCGCCGACCCAGGAGTCGACGAGCACCACCTGGGACTCTCCCGTCAGCACCGCCTCCGGGACCAGCCACGCCGTCGACCCACTGACCGGCGCCGGATCCGGCACCATCGGCGCGTCGATCGCCCTGAGCAGAGCGGTCAGCAGGCCGGAGACGATCATGGCCTTGCGCGCGGGACTGATGAGCGTGCCGATGGTGACAGTCATCCTCATGCCTCCTCATCAACGGGTGCGCCGGGAGAGCCCAAGAGAACTGGAGAGAGCCGGAGAGAGCTCAAGATTCGGCATCGGCGCCCGGACGCACCACACCTGGTCAGGCAAGCCTAACCCGATGCGGGCGGGGCAACCAGATGCCCGCTGAGAGCCGCTGAGGGCTGCTGCGAGCCGCTATGAGCCGCTGTTACGCGACTTGATCTCCAGATTGGTCTGACGGACCGTATTCAGCATCATCAGGAGCACGACGACGGTATAGGGCAGGGCGCCGATAATGGTGCCGGTCTGCACCGTGCCGACCACGCTCTCGCCGCCGATGCTGAGCAGCAGGAAGGCAATGGCGGCGATGCCAACGACCAGGGTGACTCGGAATACCCGAGACGGCTTGGAAGCCGACGCCACGAATCCGCTCAATGCATGCACGCCGGAGTCCAGGGACGTCAGGTAGTAGGTGCCCACCAGAATGGTGGCGGCCAGCAGGAGGGAGAAGACCACCGGCCGGTAGGGCAGCTCCTTGAGCATGGCGAACAGCCCGAGCGAGGTGTCCTGGCCCACGGCCTCGCTGACGACACCGTCCCTCGTCTCGTCGTAGAAAAGAGCCGCACCGCCGACGACGCCGATCCACACGACGCAGATCGCCGAGGGAATGCCGAGCACGCCCACAACGAATTCCCTGACCGAGCGACCGCGGGAGATGCGCGCGATGAACGAGCCCACGAACGGGGAGAAGGCCCAGCACCAGCACCAGATGAATACGGTCCAGACGCCATTCCAGCTGTCGCTCCACACATGCGGCGGCGCCATCGCGGAACCGGCGTCCGTCCAGGTTCCCATCCACCACATCGACCAGAAGTACTGACCGGCGGTCTGAGGCAGAACCGACAGCAGGTAGAGGGTCGGGCCGGCGATGAGCACCCCTACAACGAGCACGATGGACAGAATGGAGTTGACCTCACTGACCCGCTTCATCCCCTTCTCAATGCCCAGGTACACGCTGACCCCGGCGAAAACTCCGATTCCGATGATGACGACGATGCGGATGAGGCTCCCATTGCCCAATCCGAAGGTCTGCACCAAACCGGAGGAGAGCTGCATGGCCGCGAATGCGAAAGAAGTCGACAGTCCGAAAACAGTGGCCAGAATGGCAATGATCTCAACCGCCAGCCCGATCGGCCGGCGAGTATTCTCCGGGAACATCCCGACTACAGCATCCCGGAAGGTCATCGGCGCTTTGCGGTTGTGGAAAGAGAGTGCTAAGCACAGGGCGACGACGCAGTAAATGGCCCATCCGTGCACCGCCCAGTGGAAATAGCTCCAGATCAGCGCGCCGTCGAGTTTATCAACGCTCATATGAGCTTGAATCGGGTCGTCGTCCTTGACCAGAATGGGCTCGGCCACGGACCAGAAGATAAGCCCGATCCCCTGACCGCAGGCGAAGAGCATCGAATACCACGCGAAGCGGCCGTACTCCGGCTTGGCCCCCTTCCCTCCCCGCACAATGGAGCCGCGTTCGCCGATCGCCATGTATATGCAGAACATCAAAGCCATCGTGGCGAGCACGACGAAGTACCAGGTGAAGTTTCCGGTCACGAAAGTTCTGAAAGAACCGATGGCACGCGCAGCGGCCTCACCATTGAGCACCGCGAAAACGACGACGACGGCGACCAGGACGAGGCTGACGGTCTTGATAATGCGATCGTCCCATCGCCGCGGCGTCACGCCTGATGCGGACCGGACTCGCCCTGTGTCCTCCGCGTCTTCCGCGCCCTCTGCGTCGGATG
>CAJZFF010000250.1 GCA_915069725.1 uncultured Actinomyces sp. | reverse complement strand
GTTTCGGATGTTATGAAATATGAGACGGGGGTGGGATGGGTTGCCTGGGGCTTTCGTGCAGTACGTAGACCCTTCGGCCAGTACTTCCCGACCCTCGCGGGGTAAACCGACTCGGGGCGACTCGGGGGCAGGACCGGAGTCGAACCATGACCACCGGGACCCAGCGCAGACGGCGGTCAGGGAGCGGTGCAGGAGGACCTGAGACGGAGGCGCCGGGCTATACCGCAAGAACCCCGGACTCACTCCTGCGCGGCCCGGTGTCCACAGCGCTGACATTACCGAGCCCGGCGTCAGTGCGCCCAGCGGGAATCGTTGAAATCCTGCGGCTCTTCTTCGGTGTGCGGCTCCGATGCGCCTTTAATGTCAGCACCATGGACACCAGCGACCTGCCAGGACCTGCCAGGCCTCTTCCCCTCGGCTCATCGTCACCTCTAGGACCACCAGCCTGTCTCGGGGGCCCGTCCAAGCGAGTGTCTCAGAAGGCATGACACCCACATGTCTCAGAAGCGAGGAGACAACACATGAGATGCACCGCGCAGCTCGTGCGGTCATGAATGACAAGCCTGAAAGAACACCTCTGTGGTTCATCCACATCTGTGGACACAGGTGTGGAAACACAAGCGTGTAGTTATCCACAGGCCTGTCCACACATGGGGAAAGTCGACGTGGGTTGTGGGGAGTCAGTTGTCCACGGATCCACAGATGGCCTGGGGAGGAAGGGGGATCGGGCCGAGGCCATGCGTGCCGGCCTCCGGGGATCCATCCCGGGCCCCTTTGTGGGGCGGCTCTCGGTGATGCGATCAAGCACCCCTGCCCACCGGCTCAACCCGCCTCGTCAGTACCTCGCACGTCTGAATGGCGGGCCCCGGAGATCCCCAGGGGCGAGACGACACGACAAGGCCCCCGAGCCGATGCTCGGGGGCCTGACGCGGATGCCTGATCGCGTGAGTGTCTGAAACCTGCTACTTCCAGCGAAGCAGACCGAGGAAGCCTGACATCATGATGAGGAAGCCGATGTAGAGGTTGCCGTTGAACAGCCAGTCGGTGGCGTGGTGCTCGGCGAAGTAGGGCAGCGGGTACTTGCCCTGGAAGAGGTAGGTGGCGACAACCCACAGCAGCCCGATGACCAGGAGCGTCACCATGGTGGGGGCGTACCAGCGCGGAGACGCGGTGTCCTTGACCTTCTTGGGTGTGCGCGAGACCCGGTTCGCCGCGGCGCGCGACTCCTCCTCGAGAGCCTTGGCCGCCTTGGCCGGGTTGCCGGAGCGCTCAGGGTGCTTCTTCTTCGACGAGTTCTTCTTCGAACCCTTGTCCGCCTTGCTCTTCTTCTCTGTCTTCTCAGAGGCAGCAGAGTCCTTCGTCGAGCCCTTGTCCTTCTCAGCGCTCTTCGCGCTGTTCTTCTCAGAGCTCTTCTTCGAGACCTTCTCCGAGCTCTTGTCGGCGTCGTCCGCTGTGGACTTCTTCTCCAAGGCCACCCTGGGTCTCCTCACTGTCTGGGGATGGTGGCATGAGACCACCGCAAATACATCCGGGCCTAGCCTAGGACATGCTGCGAAGCTTCCTCGCGGTGCACCCTGTGATGAGTCCACCACTCCTGGCTGGTCATGTGGGGGGTGTCCCCCCTTAGACTGGCCGCTAGCCTGATGATGTCCCCGTTCTGAGGAGGGGCGATGACTGGAGGAGGTCTTGTGCGACACCGAGCGCCCGGCCAGAGTCGTGCTGTCCGAGTCTTCAACGGCACCTTGACCGGAATCGGTGAGCTGCTCATCACCGCCGGCCTCGTCGTCGCCCTCTTCCTGTGCTGGCAGCTGTGGTGGACCGGCATTGACGCCAACGCCAGCGCGAAGGCGGTGGCCACGCAGTTCCACGAGAAGCAGGTCCAGTCGCCTCAGAAGGCGGGTACGAAGCGCACTGACGCTCCGCCCGTCATGGAGCAGGTCGGCTACGGCGAGACCATCGGGATGCTCGTCGTCCCCAAGTGGTACGGCGTCACCAACAACAACATGCCCATCATGGAGGGCACCGGATCCGACGTCCTGGACCAGGCCGCGGCGGGTCACTACACCAACACCCAGCAGCTCGGAGAGCTCGGGAACTTCGCGATCGCCGGGCACCGGCGCACCTACGGCAACTCCTTCCGCCGCATCGACCTGCTCAAGGAGGGCGATGAGATCGTCGTCTCCACCGCCAAGACCTGGTACGTGTTCAAGGTGACCGGCCACGAGCTCGTCCAGCCCGAGCAGGTCGAGGTCATCGCCCCTGTCCCCAACCAGCCGGACGCCCAGCCCACCGACCGGTACATCACGTTGACCACCTGCCACGGATCGACCGCCGGCGAGTTCGGCAATGACCAGCGCTGGATCGTCCACGCGAAGTTCGCCTACTGGATGGATCGCTCCGAGGGCCGTCCGGAGTCCGTGCTCAACGATCCGGGGGTCAACTGATGTACGGCTTCATCTGGCGGCACCTGCCGGGTCCCGCGTGGCTCAAGGCCATTGAGTCGCTCATCCTCATCGCCGGAGTCGTCTACGTGCTCATGCAGTACGTCTTCCCCTGGGCCAACGCCACCTGGCACCTGTCCGGCAACGCCGACGTCGGTTGACCGGCGCCCCGCCAGGCCTCGTCCATCGGTACTGAGAGACAGTGTGAAGAACGAAGCGCGTGTGGGGAACAGGAATCCTGTTCCCCACACGCGCTTCGTCGTCAGCGAGAGGGCGGGTGCGCCACCGGGCCTGCGGGAGTGCGGTGCAGGCCCGGCGCGACGTCCGCTCAGGCCAGCGAGGGCTGGAGGCCGAGCGTGCCCACGAGGTGCTCGCGGTAGGCGGGAGAGCTGACCTTGTCCAGCCAGGCGCGGGCCTCGGCCAGGCGGCCCTCGATGCCCAGGCGCTCGACGACCTCCTCGTTGTTCTCCGCGGTGTAGAAGCGGGTGAGGTCCTCGATGGCCTGCTGGGCCAGGCGGGTGTCGCGGGCGACCTTGGCGTCCAGGCGCTGCGCGTACCACGACGAGCTCAGGATGTTCTCCCGCTCGAACAGGGCGCGGAACTCCGGGCTCGTCAGGTCCCAGCCCTCGCGGGAGGTGCCGTCGATCATGATCTCCAGCAGGGCCCGCAGCGGCGGCACGGCCCACTCGATGGAGCCGTCGGCCCGGTAGTGCTCGGCCACCACCTTGTGGGTGGTGACGATGATGTCCACCGAGTCGGCGAAGACCGCCTCGTCCTGCAGCTCGGGACGCAGCATCTCCTCGGTGAAGACGACGTCGGGGTGCAGGAAGATCCGGCCGAAGAAGGTAGAGGTGAAGGCCTGGTTCATGCGGTAGCCCAGGCGCGAGGCCTGGACGGTGCGACCCTCGTACTCGAAGTCCTCGATGCGCTCGAGGTAGCCGCCCTCGATGAGGCGGTGGGCGTCGCGCTCCTCAGCGCTCATGCGCGAGAAGATCTCCGGGATGAGCAGCGAGATGTCGTGGGCCACTTGCACCTTCGGGCCGATGTAGCCGGCCGAGGACAGCCAGCCGTCGTAGCCACTGAGGGCGTAGGACAGCAGGGCCGCGTTGAGGTCGTAGATGGCCGGCAGGGCGTTGAACGGGGCCTTGGTGAGCGCACCCTCACTGCCGGCGCCCGTCGTCGAGGGGGACTTGCCGGTCATGGAGGAGATGAACTCCATGAACAACTCGGGCAGCTCCATGTAGTGCAGCGGGTTGTAGGCGCACAGCGGCGGAACCCCGTCCTCGGGCGGGTTGTTGCGGCGCCCGGCGGCGACGACGTCGACGCTGTGGCGCAGCGCCTCGTCCAGGGGGACGTCCCGGAAGAGGTGGTTGGTCAGGTCCGCCAGCGCCACGTCCTTCGGGTTGGCGATGTCGGGACGCACCTGGAGGTAACGGGGGTTCTTGGTGGGGGCGCCGTTGACCAGGCGCGGATTGGCCGTGGAGACCCAGTAGGTCTGCTCGGCGGGGTCCTCGGCCTCGGGCAGGGCGGCGGCGCGGGCCACCAGGTCCTGCATGGGCTGGGTGAAGCGGGACAGGCCGGGGGCGTCGGCGGCCATCGCCCGGGCGTCGTCGGGCGTGAGCGGCTCGAAGTTCGAGATGAACAGGTCCGCCTGAGGGTCGGACATGTCCGACTCGGTC
>CAJZFF010000249.1 GCA_915069725.1 uncultured Actinomyces sp. | reverse complement strand
GTTCGGGCCGCGTCGTCCAGGTCGTCGTGGGGCCCACGGCGGACAACCTCGCCTCGGAGATCGCAGCTCTCTGAACTGATCGCCCCGTTCCCGGAGGGTCTGCGCGCCCGCCCGGCTCCAGCACCTGCAACGTGGAGCCGGGCGGCCTGCCTTTCCCCGCACAGCGGTGGGGCGCATCTCGGGAAACGGGACCCGATCTCGCCGTCCGCCCCGCTGATCGCCGACCGGCTGCGCGGTCCTGGGTACATGGTCCCGGGCGGCTCGACGGCAGTGGCGCCATCGTGCGGCTTCACGGTGAAACAGTTGCAGCAAAACGTCAGAAGACGCGGTGCGGCGGGTGCACAACCCTCAGCCGCTAGGGCACACTTGGACACTGCTAGTCCTGCTAGCGCCCGCGTCCCGATCCGACCCATTCATTCCCAGGGGTGATGGCGGAGTGCAACCCCGCACCACGTCCGCTCCATGGCGCTCCATCGCACATCTGCTCACGCAAGGCTGACACACGCACATGAACGAGTTCAACGACGACCTGTTACCTGCTTCCGAGAGCCTCAAGCAACTGGCTGAGGCATACGGTGTCTCCACCGAGTACTGGGACTATCACGGCAACCTTGCCTCACCCTCGAGCGCCACTCTCAGGGCCGTGCTGGCCGCGCTAGGGGTGAGCATCAACTCCGAGGAGGAGATCGGGCGCGCTCTGCGAGAGGTCGAGGACGCCCCTTGGCGACAGGCGCTCGCTCCCACGGTCGTCACGCGCGGCGGTGTGGAGTCCACCGTCCCCGTCTACGTGCCCGACGGCGCCAGGGTGCGGGTGCGCGTCGAGCTCGAGAACGGGGATGTCCGTGAGCTGGTTCAGACTGAGGACTGGACCGTGCCCCGTGAGGTGGACGGCGTCAAGCGCGGCCGCGCCTCCTTCATCCTCGGAGCCGATCTGCCTCTGGGATGGCACCGGATCATCGCCGAGATCAGCCCCGGTTCCACGGACCAGCCGGTTCCGCAGGGGGCTCATGCCGCGCCGCCCGCCGACGACGAGGCGGATACCATCACCGTGACCTCGGCGCTGGCGGTCACCCCCAACCACCTCGACCTGCCCGAGTCTCTCGGAGACCGGGGCTGGGGAGTCATGGCCCAGCTGTACTCGACCCGCTCGCGCGGGTCGTGGGGGACCGGTGACACCGACGATCTCACTGAGCTCGCCGCCTTCCTGGGGGACCAAGGGGCCGACTTCCTGCTCATCAACCCGCTGCACGCGGCCGAGCCGGTGGCGCCGATGACCCACTCGCCCTACCTGCCCGTGACCCGTCGCTTCGTCAACCCCCTCTACATCCGTCCGGAGAACATCCCCGAGGTGGCCCGTCTGTCCGGCCCCAAGCGCTCACTGGTGCAGTGGGCCTTCGAGGAGGTCAAGGACAGTGACCTCAGCGCCGAGCCGATCGACCGCGACGCGGTGTGGAAGGCCAAGCGCGAGGCCCTCGAGGTCATCTTCGCCGCCGGTCGTTCCTACTCCCGTCAGCGGGACTTCGAGCGCTTCCGGGCCGAGCAGGGCGAGGGCCTGGAGCGCTTCGCCCTGTGGAGTGCGCTGGTGGAGAAGCACGGGTCCCTGGAGAACTGGCCCGCCACGCTGCGGGAGGCGGACTCCGCCTACGTCGCCAACGAGGCGCACCAGCTGGCCGAGCGCATCGACTTCTTCGCCTGGCTGCAGTGGATCGTCGACGAGCAGCTGGCCCGTGCTCAGGCCGAGGCCCTGGCCTCGGGGATGGCCCTGGGCATCATGGACGATCTCGCCGTCGGAGTGCACTCCCAGGGGGCGGACGTGTGGTCCAACCCGGAGGCCTTCGCCTCCGGAGTCACCGTGGGGGCTCCGCCGGACATGTACAACCAGCAGGGGCAGAACTGGTCCCAGCCGCCGTGGAACCCCGAGTACCTGGCGCGCAGCGCCTACGCCCCTCTGCGTGACATGGTGCGTACGGTCCTGCGTCACGCCGGCGCACTGCGCGTGGACCACATCATCGGCCTGTTCCGCCTGTGGTGGATCCCCGAGGGCATGGGTGCGGATCACGGCGCCTACGTGCGCTATGACCACGAGGCCATGCTCGGCGTCGTCCTGCTGGAGGCGCACCGGGCCGGCGCCGTGGTCATCGGTGAGGACCTGGGGACCGTGGAGCCCTGGGCGCGCGACTACCTGGCCAGCCGCGGTGTGCTGGGAACCAGTGTCCTGTGGTTCGAGAAGCAGCACGACGGCTGGCCCCTCCAGCCCCAGGACTACCGCAGGCTCGCCCTGTCCACGGTCAACACCCACGATCTTCCCCCGACTGCCGGCTACCTGGCTGACGAGCACGTCGATCTGCGTGAGCGCCTCGGCCTGCTCACCGAACCGGTCGAGCAGGTGCGCACCGAGGCGCGCATCGAGCGCGACCGGATGACCTCCCGGTTGCGCGAGCACGGCCTGCTGGGGGATGCCCCCACCGAGCGTCAGGTCGTCGAGGCCCTGCACCGCTACGTGGTGCGAACCCCCTCGGTGCTGGTCGGTGTCGCCCTGGTCGACGGCGTGGGGGAGCGGCGCGCTCAGAACCAGCCCGGCACCGACCAGGAGTACCCCAACTGGCGGATCCCTCTGGCCGACGGCGCGGGAGAGGTCGTCCTGGTCGACGACCTGCCCGAGAACGCACGTCTGGGCAGCCTGCTGAGCGTCGTGCGCGACGAGATGGCTTCTCAGGACTGATTGTCACTCGGTCCGCGGCCACTGCACCCCAGACGGGCCTGAGGCGGGCGAAGTGCTGAGACGCTGTGGCCCCGGCCGTCACCCTGACGGCCGGGGCCACACGCAAGCGGTCGAGGTCTGGTGAGAGATGAGACCGGGCCCGCGTTCGGGTCTACGCCCAGGTCATGAGCGTGTCACCGGCGGCCGTCATACGGCCGGGTGACACGGGCTCCAGATCGGACTCATCGCCCTCCAGGGCGATGACGGGGACGATCGGGTTGAGCCCACTGGCCTCGATCCGGGCCGGGGACCAGCTGATGACGGGGCTGCCCGCGTCGATGGTCTCCCCCTCACCGGCCAGGAGAGTGAAGCCACTGCCCCTGAGACCCACGGTGTCCAGCCCCAGGTGGACCAGAACGCTGCGGCCGTCATCGTTGGTGATGACGTAGGCGTGTGGGTGGATCTTCGTGATGGTTCCACTGATCGGTGCCAGGGCGCTGACCTCGTCCCCGGAAGCGGGGTCCGGGGTGACGGCCACACCGGGACCAACGATCTTGCCGGCGAAGACAGGGTCGGGAACGTCGTCGAGAGCGACGACGAGGCCGGAAACCGGGGACTGGACGGTCAGGCTCACCGCAGGTCCTCGATGTCCTCCGCGATCGTGTCCGCGTTGGGACCGACCACGACCTGCACGATGTCGCCGAGCTTGACAACTCCGTGCGCGCCCGCGGCCTTCAGTGCCGGCTCGTCCACGAGGGAACCGTCCTCCAGCTCACAGCGCAGCCGCGTGATGCAGGGCTCGATCTCCACGATGTTGTCGAATCCTCCGAGAGCGTCGACGATGCTCTGTGCCTGAGACATGGGTTCCTCCTGGGTCTGCCCGGGCAGTTGCCGGGCTCGGTGGGTGATAGTGCCGAGATGAGGCGTCAGGACATGGGGGGGAGGTGCAGTCGGGTGCGGCACCTTCGCCGGTACCGGACTAATGGTCCATACCAGTATCCTATGGTACAGGTCGCCCGGAGGTTGTCCAGTGCCGAACTGCGACAGCTCCTCAACGCTTCGGCCGGTCGGGACGGAAGGCCGGCTTGGGCGCGGCCACCGGAACCCACAGGGTGTAGCGGTCAGCCCGGAACAGGGTGCGCGAGTAGTCGATCGCGCGGTGCTCGTGGAAGGTGCGCCGAGTGATGTCCAGGGTTGGGGCGCCCTCCTGGACGGATAGCAGGGCCGACTCCTGTGCCGTGGCCGCATGGGCCTCGATCATGTCCTCGCCCCACTCGGGCGCCATTCCGACCTGGGTCAGTTCTGCGTAGACCGAGAAGTTCGGGCTGGTACGCAACAGGTCAGGAAGAAGTGCCGCAGGGATCCAGTTCTCCTCGATGGCCATGGGGATGGCGTTGGCGGTCAGCAGGCGACGCAGGTGGTGGACCTCGGCCC